>CADBLC010000131.1 GCA_902795385.1 Fibrobacter succinogenes
GGTGTTGGGGAGATCTGCCGCGGTTTCTCCGCTGGCTGCTCCGGCTTCTTCGGGGGCGCTGCTGCTGCCGTCGTCACCACAGCCGGCAAAAAAAGAAACTGCACCAAGGGCGAGGATAGGGAATAATTTGAAGCTTTTCATAAAAAGTCCTCCTAGTACAAAATATATAAAAAGAACATGTAAATTAAACGTTTTGATTTTGCGGTTTGTTGTTTTTGCCCGCAAAAAGCACTATGGCGCCCTGAATCGCCTGGAAAAGCATGGGAATATAGCCAATAAGCGAAGAGGCGAGAACGATGTCTGCCGGAAATCCCAGCAAAGTCCCGTAGAGGCTCACCTGGATATTCTCGCGGAGCCCGATGCCGTTTATCGAAATCGGGAGCATGGTAATCGTGACGGTGATTGTCGTAAAGACGGTGACGACGTCCAGCCCGACATCTAGGCCGACGGCCCTCAAAAAGGCGTAGTGCATGGCAATCGAGAGAATCTGGAGCCAGATTGAATCGACGATGGACAGAAAGAATGCTTTTTTGTGGGAGCGGTAGATGCTGAAGGCATCCTGGAGCTTTTCCAGGAAGGGGTATCGCGTAGATAGTTTATGCGGTAAGCGAATCTTGTCGAGGAACAGCCCGCCGACGATGACGACTACGGATGCAAAGGCGAAAACGCAGACGGCGCCCGTGTACAGGGAAGGAATCTCATAGCGGCTCGCGACGAACGGGAGCGCGATGAAAAAGCAGAGGAACATTGCCAGCAGGCCCATGATGCGGGAGATGACGATGGCCGCCACGGAGTTGGCCATGTTCCCGAACCTCTTGCCGAAAGCGATGGTTTTTACGGCGTCGCCGCCGAACCCGCTGGGGAGCAGGTTGTTGAAAAAGTATCCTAGAGCGATGTAGGCGTAAAACGTGCGGAACTTGATGCCCTTGGCGTTGTCCAAAAGCAGTCCCTTCCACCGGTTCGCCTGTACGCACATGCTGAGGAAGGTGGTGACAAGCACTACGCCTATCCATGGGAGCGCTTCTGAAGTCCAGTGCTTGCTGACTTCCTGGAACGGAATTTTAGAAAAGATATAGGCGAGCCCGCCGAGGCTCACGGAGGCCTTCAAAATGGTCTTAAGAATGCTCTTTGTTCTGGAGGCGGATTCTTTCATAAAGCTGTTAGACCTGTAGGAGGCTGGTGTAAAGGGCACGCTGTTTGTTGGCGATGCTTTCCCAGCGGAAAGCGGCGGCGTGCTTTTGCGCGTTTGCCGACAGCTGCTTCATCTTGGCGGAATCGGCTAGCAAGTTCTTGATGGATTCGGCCAGTTTTTCGGGGGAGGCCTGGATGAGGATTCCGGTTTCCCCGTCTACGACGGCTTCGCTCAGCCCCTCGATATTGGAGGCAATAACTGGGATGCCTTCGGCGGCGGCTTCGATGGCGGCAATTCCCCAGCCTTCAAAGCGGCTAGGCATACAGACAATCCGGCATTCGCCGAGGCGGGCGAAGCGTTCGGTTCCCAGGCGCCCCGTCAATTCGATAGAATCGTGCAATCCCAGCTTGTCGATCATCTTCCGGAGTACGGGCTCGTCTTTGCCGCCTCCAATCAGGAGCGCCTTGAAAGGGAAATTTTCTGCTTTTAGGATGGAGAATGCCTGGATGAGCGTGTCCAGCCCTTTCTGGTTTATTTCAATCCTGCCGATAAACCCTATTTTGTCTGCATCCGGATTTTGTGCGTGCGTAAATGCGTCGTCGTCAATCCCGTTGTGGATTACCGTGACGTTTGCCTTGGGATTTAGCATCAGGATACGGCTTTTCAATGCTTCGCTTACGGCAATAAAGTTTTTGCGGTGTTTTAGGTAGTGCCTTTCCATGAGGAAGGGGATAATCCCGAAAATGCCGAGTTTTTTGAAACTCTGGACGCCGAGGTAATTGTGTACAAGCGAAATGGTGGGGCCTTTCCAGAACAATTTTGGGAAAATGATGTTGAAAAGCGAAATGTCTTCGACCAGGAGGTCGATTTTTCTTGATTTTTTGAGCTTTTTTACAACGGAACCGGCCTTGAGCGAAAAAAGAAGCCTGCTGAACAGGTAACGCTTGCTGCAGGAGGTAAAATGGTTCTGTATATGGGGGTCCTCGTTAATTTGTCCGGGGAAACCTCCCGAAACAAAATGGACAATATCGCCTTTTTGGCCCCAAAACGCGGCAATGGCCTTGGCCCTTAATGCCGCACCCCCGCCTAACCAGGGGTTTTGTGGATGGTCGTAGATAAGGTGAATCAGTTCCATTTGCGAATTAAAAATAAAAAATGATTCTGGGGGAGAGCATAAAACGGGAAAAAAATGTATATTAACAAGTGAAAATTTTAGGGAGGATTAAATGAAAAAGATTCTATTCACGCTAGTTCTATTTCTATTGATGGCGTGTTCGCAAGACGCAGATCCGAATTCGGTTTCGCTGGTGCCGGCTGATATTGGCCCTGTGAATGCCGAATTCCAGAAGGCGGAGGCGATGCTCCGTTCTTGCAACCGTCAAGACTTGAAGATCTTGAATCTTGAGGATTCTACGTTTGACGGTGACCACGGCATTTCTGTCCCGCTGGAAGATAGCCTGCTCCAGAGCGACTTCTCTGTCGAAATCGAGGTGGCCCCGGATTCGCTGAATGAAGACGGCGGAATCGCTTCGTCTGGCGTGTTGGGCGAAGGTGCCGGATGGATTCTGCGCCTGGAAGACGGCAAGGTCGTGCTGTATGTCCGTGGCCACGGCTCTGAATCCTGGTTCAAGATTTATGCCGGAAAATCCTTGGGCGAAGGCTGGAACGAAATCCGCCTGGACCATGTGGATTCCCTCCTCGCGCTTACACTCAATGGCGAAATGGTCTTCGCCGTAGAGTCCGACGTGGATTTCTCTAAGATGAAGGGTGAAATGACTATCGGATTCTCGATGAGATTCGCTCAAGATACAAGCTATTTCCATGGCCGCTTTGGCAAGTTCTGCTACCGTCATCTTGGCCGTCACGGCAAGCATAAAGGGGAAAAGGATAAAGACACCACCGTCGTAGACACCTCCATTGTAGATACGTCTGTCGTAGATACCTCCGTCGTGGACACCTTTACGATTGATACTAACTGGGTTGTTGATTATGAATTCAACGATCCGAACCTTATTGGACGCGACTTCTCGGGCAACGGCTACCATGCCACTGTGTACGAGGGCGCGATCACGCTCGATACCGGCCGTGCTTTCTTTGACGGCAGGTCGGGCCTCCGTCTGGACGAAGGCAGCAATATCAGGCTGGGTGAATTTGTCATTAACGCCCGCGTGTTCCCGCAAAAGGTTTCGGGCTTCAATAACATTCTCGTGACCGAGCCTCCTGGATACGGCCCCGATGGATGGATTTTCCGCTTCGAGGACGGATCGTTGGTGTTCCTTGTCCGCGATTCCGAGTGGGGCAGCGACTGGGAAGGTGTCTCTATCGACTCGATGGAAACGCACAAGTGGTACGACATCCGTGTCGAATGCACCTCGGATTCCATTCGCATGTACGTGAACGGGACTCTGGGCGCACAAAAGGCCCTTTCTGGAAATTACGACAACCTCGAGTACCAGTGGGGCATTGGCTACGACGCGGTCAACCAGTCAATCCATAACCGCTATTTCACCGGTTACATCGACTATATCCGTGTAGGCAGAATTAACCGTAGTAAAGAATAACAGACTGTTACTGACGGTCGAACATCTTTTGGAGAGTCACCTTGATGTCGGTGCCTCTCCAATATTTTTTGATGCGGCTGTTGTCGGCGCAAAGGTACGGCGTCTCGACGGGGCGAACCTTGGCGGGATCGACGACGATTTCAATTTCGACCGGCGTGAACTTTAAGATGACGTTTTTCAGCAGGTCTTCAATCTTGTGGGCAATGCCGGAACCTACGTTGTAGGTGTCGTACTCGTTCTCGTTTTCGAGCAGCATGCGGTACACGTGCACCACGTCTTCCACGTCCGAAAAGTCGCGGAAGGCGCTCAGGTTCCCCACGAAAATCTTGCCGGGCTTGCCCGACTTGTGAATCTCGGCCACCTGCTTCACAAAGCTCGGAAGCGCGAAGGTGGTTGTCTGCCCGACTCCCGTATGGTTGAACGAGCGGGTGCATACGATTTTCATCCCGTATTTTTTGCGGTAGAGCTGTGCGAAATTCTCCTGGGCGATTTTCGAGATGCCGTAGGGATTGCTCGCTTCGAGCGGGTCCGTTTCTTTAAGCGGGACGTTGCCTTCGGGAACGGCGTATTCCTCGGCACTCCCGATTAAAAGCGTTTTTGCCTGCGGGGCGTGCTTGCGGATGGCTTCCAGCAAGTTGATGGTGCCGTTCACGTTCACGCTGATGGTGTCGGCGGGGCATTTCCAAGAGGCTCCTACCGAGCTTATGGCGGCGAGGTTCACCACGGCGTCGGGCTTGGCGCTTTCGACAAGCGCTTCCACCTGCTTTGCGTCGAGCAGGTTCACTTCGGGAAGGTCCACTTTCACGGTGGAATGCCCCGCGGCTTCAAGCTCGCGGGCCAGGTAGCCGCCGACGAATCCCGATGCCCCGACGATGACGACCTTCATTAAATCTTTCCTTCGGAAAGGAGCTTGATGTCGCTTTCGACCATGCGCTTCACCAGCTGTTCGTAGCTGATTTCGGGCTTCCAGCCGAGAACCTTCCTGGCCTTGGCGGCATCGCCAATGAGCATGTCGACTTCGGCGGGGCGGAAGAACTGCGGGTTCACCTTCACTACCACCTTGTCGGTGCCCTTGAGGGTGGCGTATTCGTTGATGCCCGTATCGTGGAACTCGATTTCCATGCCGGCGGCCTTGAAGGCGAGCTGCACGAATTCGCGTACCTTGTGCGTTTCGCCGGTAGCGACAACGAAGTCGTCGGCCTGCGGTTGCTGCAGCATGAGCCACATGGCACGCACGTAGTCGGCGCTGTGGCCCCAGTCGCGGCTTGCGTCCATATTGCCGAGTTCAAGCACGTCTTGCTTGCCGGCCTTGATTTTTGCGACGGCGATGGTAATCTTGCGGGTCACGAACTCGGCGCCGCGGCGTTCGGATTCGTGGTTGAAGAGAATGCCGGAACAGGCGAACATGCCGTAGCTTTCGCGGTAGTTCTTGATAATCCAGTGTCCGTACAGCTTGGAA
>CADBLC010000132.1 GCA_902795385.1 Fibrobacter succinogenes
CAAATCCGCCATGAGCGACGCCCTCAAAGACGGCAAGCTGCAAAAGCTAATCCTCACGGCCAAGGGAATTCCGCCAAAAGAAGCCAAGCCTCTCCTGAGCCACATCTACGTGGACTCCGACCCCGAAGGCGCTACCGTCTCGCGTCCCGAGAAAAACGCCATCTGCAAGACTCCCTGCACCTTCGCCATCAACGACACGGGCAAGGTTGAAGTCAACGCATACTGGAACGTCGAATCCCAGCTGTGGGGCGCCCAGGCCATCGTACGCCCCATCCCGGGCGACACGGCGAAAGTCTCCCTCCGCCTCAAGCAAGTCTCGCCCGAGGTACACATCATCTCGAATCCCGCCGATGCGGAAATCTTCCCCGGCAAGGAACCCATCAACAAGAAGAGCGAATCCATCGGCAAGACCCCGACCAAGTTCATCCTCAACGAGCCCGGCATGGCAAACATCACGCTGCGCCGCATCGGCTACAAGGATACCGTCGTGTCGTTCTACGCAGCGCCCGTCAACGACCTCTTCATCAAGGTCGACATGGAACAGCTTAGCGACTACAACGAAATCGCGAAGCAGGAGCAGTGGCAGTCCGACAGGACGAAGACCAAGATCGGGCATGCCATCATGGCCGGCTCCATCGCCCCCATCATCATGAGCGCCATCTTCCTGTACCTGGGCAACCGCGATTACGACGATGCCCGCGACATCAAGGACGACCTCAAGATGCCCGGTTCCGTAAACGGGGAGAAATACCAGGAAAAAGTCAAGAAGAACAAGGACCTCGTTGATTCCGGCGACAAGAAGATGATTATCGGCGCCTCCCTTGCCGGAGCGGGGGTTCTTTTGTTCGGATTCGGTTTCTTTTTGAGCTTCTAAACCCGTTTTTTATCGAAAATAGGCCTTTTTTCACCCCCCACCCTGCCCTTTTTTGTAAAGAAAAACTAAATTTTGGATCCAACTGGCGAATGCAACTGTATTTGCAGGCCGAACCTGCAATCCTCGTATTTGAAGACTCCGACCCCCAGTTCCTTGTAAAGAAGGACATCGAAAAAGAAGTTTTCTCCGTCCCCCTTTCTTTCGGCTTCCTCTGGAGCCCGCTGATTACGCCTGCCTGGAAGGCTGACATTCCCCTGACCTTCTGGTTGGGTGTCGAAGTCAACTCCTTCATGCTGAACTTCAACTCCGAAAGCTTCGGCGAAATCCTCGCCGACGACGACTACAAGTTCGACGGCATGAACGGCGACAAGCAGAAGGCCAGCGGCCAGAGCCTGAGTTTCCGTTCTTACGCCCCGTCCGTGCTCGGCGGCTTGACCTTCAATATCGGCGGGGACTTCGACCTCCGCGTGCTGGGCGGCTACGGCTTCCAGTTCTTCACGTTCACGAACGACAACAACGGTTCGCAGCGCGACGTTTCTACCTACAGCCCCACGGCTTTCGTGTCGGGCGCCCTTGAATACCGCATCACCGAAGCTTTCCAGGACGTGGACCTCAAGGTCGGCATCAATGTCCGCAGGGACTTTTTGCCTTACGAAGACATCAAGGCTTCCAACAAGTCCAAGGTCGCCAACGACGAATTCCCGCCGGCATACTCCGGAATCGAATTCGACAAGATTTCCTACAAGTGGCCCGTCCGCGTCGGCATCGAGTTCAGCCTCGACTTCGGGCGTGAAAGCCGCCGCGACCGCCGCATGCGCTACAAGCTCCACGACCGCGACGACGTGCTCCGCAAGAACAGCGAAGTCAAGGACACGCTCAGCGACTGGGACTGCATGGCCATCGAACGCGACTACCGCTTCTTCCTCGACGACGACGGCAACCTGCCCGACATGACCGGCGCCTACACAAGGACCCAGTTCAACGACGTTCTCGAAAGCTTCCTCGCCTTCTGCCACCCGGCAGACCTCGCCACGAAGGAACAGCTCTACTCCACGCTCGATAGCGGCAAGGTGCAGTTGAAGGAATACCAGGTGCGCCAGGAAGATTCCCGCTTCGACCAGGTCATGGCGTCTAACGATCCGGAAATGCTGGAAATGTACCTCGAGTACTACCCCGACTCCCCGCGTCGCGGCGAAGTCGAAGCCAAGCTCAAGAACCTGAGCGAATACCACAAGTTCCGCGAAATCCAGGCACAGAACACCTTCAAGGCCTACCTGACCTACTTGAACGACAATCCCGACGGTGCGTTCCGCGACGAAGCTGAAGCGGGCATCTTCGAACTCGTGAAGGAAGGCAACCGCCTGAAGGACTACGAGATTTACCTGAAGCGCTTCCCCAACGGCAAGTACGTTGAAGAAGCCAAGGCCGCTCTCAAGGCAGCCAACAACGAAGCACCTTCCGCCATCGAATACCAGGCTCCTGAATACACCGAACCGGAACCCCAGGTAGAAGAAGAGGAAGAGGCCCCCGCCAAGAAGAAGGGCAAGGCTTCGAAGAAGGGCAAGAAGGCTCCTGCCAAGAAGAAGGCCAAGGGCAAGAAGAGATAAGGGCTACGGCCATATCCCATGAAGCTATCGCGATTCATTATTCCCGTCCTTATCCTCGCCGGGGCCGCATTTGCCGGTGAACCGGAGGGTAAGGTCAGCGTATACACGCAGATTATCGACTGGTACAACGCGAACCTCAACTACTGGACCATCGCACTGTTGATGGCAGTCGAGAGTTCGTTCATCCCGTTCCCCTCCGAACTCGTCATCCCGCCGGCAGCGTACCAGGCCATGCAGCCCGGTTCGAACTTGAGCATCGTCCTCATCGTCTGCGCTGGCAGTGCGGGCGCGCTTGCAGGTGCATTCATCAACTACTACCTCGCCCGCTTCTTGGGTAGGCCGATTATATACAAATTCGCAGACAGCCGCCTGGGTCACTTTTTGCTACTCGATGTCACTAAGGTGCAAAAGGCCGAAGACTACTTCCGCGAACACGGCGCCGTGTCTACCTTCGTAGGCAGGCTCATCACGGTCATCCGCCAGCTGATTTCCATCCCGGCCGGACTTTCCAAGATGAAAATCCTTCCATTTACTTTGTATACATTCCTCGGTGCAACCATCTGGAACTGCGTGCTCGCAGTTCTCGGTTACCTGGCCCACGGCCAAAAAGACCTCATCGAGAAGTACAACTCGGAACTGGCCATCGCGCTACTCGCCGCGGGCGTGCTCTTCATCGGTTACATGGTGTGGAACGCGGTTAAGCCCCGCAAGAAAAACTAAAAGTCGCAGTTCTTTACGCAACGGTTGGTCTGGAATTCCGCTTCTAGCACTTTCACGCCTTTCTGGTAGCGTCGGTAGGCACCGTGACGCAGCCCATGCACAAAAGTCATCTCTTCCTTTAGCGCACCGAGGTCGTCGTACACCTGGGCCTTGCCGTGAATCTGGCCGTTCTCGTAAGGCAAGCGACGGCGTATCAGGCCACGTTCGTCCCACTCCTCGCTGTTGCCGTTCAAAACACCGTTCTTGTAGACTTCGCGGGACTTCTTCTTGCCGTCTTCGTAGTAGTCGGTACTGATACCTTCTTCAATGCCGTCCTTGTACCCGACCGTCTGCCAGAGCTTGCCGTTCACGTAGTAGCTGCGGAACACGCCATCTAGCTTCCCCGCCTTGTAGGGAGCCTCGATGGCGAGCTTGCCGTTCGGGTGGTAGCTGAGAGACGCTCCTTCACGGATATCGGTACCCTTCTGGACCGTGTAGATGCGTGAAAGCGTGCTGTCCGGGTAAAATTCCTTTATCGTATCGAGCGCGACCGCGGGCGGTTTCTGTGCCAGCGCAATCGAGCAGAACCCGCATAGACAAATACTCAACGAAAAAAACGTTTTCATCGAAATCAAATGTAGCTTTATCGCCAAAGATTATGTATTTTGTGGGGCGTAATGCGTATTACTTTTTTAAATCCGCCCTTCCATCCGATGTTCAGTCGCGAGTCGCGCAGTCCGTGCGTGACCAAGTCCTCTACCCTTTATTGGCCCATGTTTTTGAGCTACGCTGCCGGTACGGTCGAAGCCGACGGTAACGAGATCCAGCTCATCGATAGCCCCGCCATGGAGCTCGACCTCCCGAAGACATTGGAAGGCATCAAGAAGTTTGACCCCGCTCTTGTTGTTTGCAGCACGAGCACCCCGAGCATTTTGAACGACCTCAAGGTTGTGCACGCCATCAAGGAAGCACTCCCGAACACGAAGGTCGCCATTATGGGCACGCACGCCACCGCCGAGCCGCTAGAATCCATGGAGATGGAACCGTCCCTCGATTTCGTCATTATCGGCGAGGCGGACTACACCGCGAGGAACCTCGTGCGTTACATGCGCGGCGACATCAAGGATGTATCCAGCATCGCAGGCCTCGCCTTCCGCAAGGCGGACGGCTCTACCGACTTCCAGCCCGAAGGCCCGAAGATCGAGAACCTCGACGAACTCCCGTGGGTCTCCAAGGTTTACCGCAAGCACCTGTACAGCTGCTACAAGAAGTACTTTTACGGCGCGAACCTCAACCCGCTGATTGTCATCTTGAGCGGCCGCGGTTGCCCGAACCGCTGCAGCTACTGCGTGATTCCGCAGACGCTCAACGGCCACAAGTTCCGCCGCCGCACGCCCAAGGACGTGGTGGACGAACTGCAGTACATCAAGGACAACTTCGAGGATTTGGGTGAAGTCTTCTTCGAAGACGACACGTTCACCGCAAGCCACGAGCATGTGCGTGAAATCTGCAACCTGATTCTGGAACGCGGTCTCAAGATTACGTGGAGCTGCAACGCCCGCGCCGACGTTCCGCTCGACTTGCTCAAGCTCATGAAAAAGGCCGGTGGCCGCGAGATGTGCGTTGGTTTCGAGAGCGCAAGCCCCGTGGTGCTCGAGAACATCCACAAGGGCGTAAAGAACACCGACAAGGCCATCGAGTTCACCAAGAACGCCCGCAAGGCAGGCCTTTTGGTGCACGGCTGTTTTATGGTGGGCAACCCGGGCGACACGCCGGAAACGCTCCGCATGACGCTCGACTACGCCAAGAAGTTGAACCCCAACACGGCTCAGTTCTACCCCATCATGGCCTACCCCGGCACCGAAGCGTACAAGGAAGCCCTCGCAAGTGGCGCACTGCAGACAAAGGATTACAACCAGTGGCTCGACAAGGACGGGTTCCACCGCACAACTATCCAGCGCGGCGAACTCACCAGCCAGGCACTCGTGGACTTCTGCGACAAGGCCCGCCGCGAGTTCTACCTGCGTCCGAGCTACATCCTGCGTCAGGGAATCATGGCCATCAAGAACCCGCGCGAACGCTACCGCGTATTCCGCGGATTCGGGACGCTCGTGAAGCACCTGTTCCGCAAGCACGGGCAATTGGCGCCTGTCGCGAGACAAGCCCCGACGGCGAAGGAATAGACGAAAGAGCCGCAGCGGTAAACTGCGGCTTTTCTTTATTCAATTTTTCAGGATTACTTTGCGGCGGCCTTCGGGGCTGCGGCAAAAGCCTTGCCGAGCTTTTCGAGGGCTTCGGCGACTTCGGCTTCGCTAACATTCAGCGGCGGGAGGAGACGCAGCACGTTGCCCTTGGCAGAAAGCACCATGAGCTTTTCGGCGCGTGCAGCAGCGATGATGTTGTTCACCGGCATTTCTTCGGCGAGAGCGACACCGAGAATCAGGCCTTCACCGCGAACTTCCTTGGCGAAAGCATACTTCTCGACGAGAGCGTTCAGGCCGGCCTTCAGCTGGGCAGAACGTTCAGCCACATTCTTGAGCAGCCCCGGAATCTGCTTCACGACAGCGAGGCCTGCGGCACATGCAATCGGGTTACCGCCGAATGTGGTACCGTGGTCACCGGCCTTGAGCTGGTCGGCAATCTTCTGGCGCAGGAGAACCGCACCGAGCGGGAGACCGCCACCGATGCCCTTCGCCAAAGAAACGAGGTCCGGATTCAAGCCGTACTTTTCAAAACCGCAGAAGGTTCCGAGCCTG
>CADBLC010000133.1 GCA_902795385.1 Fibrobacter succinogenes
GCCGTCTTTGAGGGCGTCGCTCATGGCGGATTTGCGTGACAGCGACATCTGCGCCTTGTGCATTTCGGGAAGGCTGTCCTCGAATACGGCGCGGGTCAGCTCGAACGTGATGCTGTCGGCGCTAGCTCCGTCAGAAACCTTGCCCAGGTACATGGTTTTTACGCCGCGGAAAGAAAGCGTGTTCCGGATGCAAATGTCGTCGGTGCATTCGGCAAATTCCTGGCGCTTGAATACGGTGACCGGCTCGTTGTCTTCGAAAAGCAGTCTCGCCGTGAGGGCGGTTATTTGCGCGGCAAGGCTGTCGGCGCTATCTCCCGAATCAAAGGCGACAAGTGCAGGCGGCTGTTCGGTAGCGACTGTGGCGTTGCTGTCTGTAGCCGTAGAATCCGTTGCGCTCGCGACGGATTCGGTAGCGGCGCCTGTAGAGTCCGTGGCGCTTGCGGCCATGGCGCTGGAATCGGCCGGTGCGTTGGCCGGCGCGTTCAGCATGTCGTTGCCCAGCGAGTCCTTGATGCTCTTGAATTTTTCCTTGGGAATTCTCAGGACGGTGAACTTGTTCTGGATGTATCCCCCGAGTTGTACGGTATCGTTGGTGATGCCGAGAAACTGGGCGTGCTGCTTTGTTCCCGAAAGAAGTTCCACGTCGACGGAGACGCCCTGCTCCTGGGAGAAGACGAATGCCGCAAGGGAAACTGCTAGTGCTGCGATAACCTTTTTCATAAGCTACCTAGAAAGAAAGTATAACGCCTGTGGTAAAGATGACCCCGCCAAGGATAAGCCCGAAATTCATGACGTTCTTCGCCTGTCGCGCGTTGTCGCGGTAGTCGCTGAACTTGTCGTAGGCATCTTGGTATTGTTCGCTATTGCCGAAAATAGCCTTGTCGATATCGTCTTTTTTGCTGTTGGCCCGCTCGATGTTGTAGTAGGCCACTCCGGCGGCTATGCCGCTTGCGATAAACGGGACGATAGAGGTAAACAGCAACCTGTGCCCGATTTTACGGCGGCTGCGGTGAGCAATTTCGGAATACTGCTTGTCGGTCAGCTTGTCGTCGTACGTGGGCCGCAGGGCGACAATCAGGAAGGAGGTGTCCTTTTGCGAAAGCGTCACGTTGATGGTCGTGTCCGCATATTCGGGGCGGAACAGCGAAACGAGAATGTTCGACTCTCCCGCCGGTACGGGGATGAATCCGGGCAACTTGTAGTCGGGTGTTTTCGAGTGGTTAGGCTTGGTGTTGTTGACGTACACGTCCGCATGCGAGGGGTTGGTGGAAATATGCAGGTACTTAGTGCGCGCGGCGGAAGAATCCTCCGGCGTTCCGGCCAGGGCCAAGCTCTGGAACAATGCGATGCAGACAAAGAGAATCCAGTTGCGCATGCTAGAGCCCTCCGTCGTCGCTGTAGGGGCCCGAGACGAGAATCTTCGTGCCGCTAAGTTTCAGTTCCCAGTATGCATCGGCCGAAGAGTTCTTCGAATGGTCCTGGACGGAAACCTTGATAAAGGTGTGGTCGAAGAATAAGGGCCGCTTGAATTTGATGATGTTGTCCTCGTAAATCGAGGAGAGCGTGTCGCCTCCGCTAATCACGTTAATCCGGGTCATGTTGATGCCGGAACCGTTATCGACGGCGATAAAGGAAATGTAGCCCGAGGAATCGAACGTGGCCGCGGTGGGCTCCACGAGCGGGGGCGTCCTGTCAACGAAGGTCATCGTGTCGAGCGTGTATTTTGCCGGAGCGAGAATGTCGACACTCAGTGACTGCGCCTTGTATTCGCTACGCTTTTTTTCGGTGGCGAAAATGCGAAGCCCCGATTGCGGAACAACCTTCATGGTTACGGGAGCGTTGTAATTGGTTTTCGTGAATGTTACGAGGGTATCGCCGGCATTGCCGACAATCGTAATGAGTGTCTCGATGGAATCCATTCCCCAGAAGTCGGAGTACACGATCGGTAATACGAGACTTGCGGAATCGGCGTCCTTGAACTTGGTGGAGAAACTGTAAATGGGCGTGGTGTCGGTTTCGGTGAAGCTCTGCCCGCCATAGTTGGTGGCGATAACGCCCCAGTAGAAGGTAACGGCAGAATCACCCGGCACGTTCTTGCCGAGCGGGCCTAGGAGCGTTCCGGGCTCGTTGCAGCTGCCTCGGGCCTGCGGGTTCTTCCAGACGGTATTCTTGTCGTACGAGATGTAGATTGTGCAACTCGACGATTCCCAGTCGTCTTTTCCGGAAACGTTCCAGGAGAGCTCGACACCGTCTTCGGAAAGCGGGTCCACCATGTTGAATCCGTCGGCGGGATAATTGATGTCGACCGAAATGGGCGTGTTCACGTAGACGTCCAGTTTCTCGACGATGGTATCGTTTGCGAGGTCGACGGACTTGAGCGTGACAATCTTGTGCCCGGGTTCCGAGAACGAGTAGCGGAACGAGTTGATGTTGAAGTATTCCCCGTCAACGTCCCAGCTTTTCCCGGCAATGTATTCGTCGTAGTTGTCGGTAGGCAGGTAATGGTCGTCTACAATATAGGTGGCCCAGAATTTGACAACCTGGTCGACTTCGAGATAGATGGGGTGCGGTTGGTAGCCGAACGTGTAGGGTTCGCCAGTGAACCTCTCCGGGACGACATAGATTTGCTGCGAAATTGTGGAGACGTCTTGGTCGAACAGGGCGTCGTCGCCGCATCCAACCAGGGCGGCCATGTACACAACGGAGGGAAGGATATGTCGGAATATTCTATTCACCTTCGCTCCTTGTCGTAAATACTCGGCTGACGGTCCATTCTTTCCACTTGATAATTCCGTTCGTGTAGCGGATGCCGCTGCGGACATGGTTTACGACGGCGGGGAATGCGCCGTAGGTCACCTTGAATGAGTGCGAATCGCCTGTGGCCTTGTATACGGCTGCCTGGTCGTTCTTGAAAATGTCGAAATAGAAGGAATCGGGTTCGAATCCGTAGGGATTCGTATCGTGGATGAATACTTCGAGAATTTCTTCGTCGTAGAGAGTTGTTTCTCCGTTGCATTCGAACCAATCCTGGGTGGGCCTTATGTAGAAGGACTTTTTATTCTTGTTCCCGCTAAGGTCGGTTGCGGTAAGAGTCAACAGGCGGTAAGAGACGGATTCCGGGGAGTCGTTGAGTGCGATAGTGAGGGTGTCCTTTTTGAAGGAGGTTCCTTCGGTAATCCTTCTGCCGTTGAAATTGATTTGAATGTTGTCTAGCGAAAGGGCGGAACCGCCGTCTGTAACGAAAAAGCGCAGCGTGTCCGCAAAATCGAGAGTGTCGGCAAGCGGGATGGACCGGATGGTGGGCGGGACGATGTCGTTGAGGTAGATGGTCTCGGCGTTATGGACTTCCGAGGGCAACAGCTGGATGTCCAAGGTGTCGGGAATGTAATCCGTTAAGCGGGGGAGCGATGCTGCGATCTTGTAGCTTCCGGGAGGCAGGGGCTTCTTTGTGTAGCGGAGGATGCTGTCCGTACGTCCGGCGAGCGAGTCCATGGAGATGACCTTTCCGCTTGAATCCAGGATTGTCAGCGAGACGCAAATGGAGTCGGACGAAAAACGGCTGGCGTATGCGGAGGTCTGGATGTTGCCGACGATGGCGGATTCACCCTTGGCGCCCATGGTGAAGAAAGAACTTGAAATGTTTGTCGAGGCGGCCATGCCGATTTCGTTGAAGGCGTATACGGACCAGGAGTATTGCGTTAGCGGGTCAAGGGATTTCTTGTACTCCAGATTCGGTTTGTCGATAAGCGTATCGACAATCGTTTTACGGCTCGCATCCTTAAGCACGAAGCGATAGCGCATGCTGTAGATGGAGTCGGGGTCGTACGCGTGCCAGGCGAAGGTTACTCCCGATTCGGGCGGAATCTGCTGCGTCCCCGGGCGTGGAACGATTGCCTTTTCGTCTAGGACGGGGAGGTTGCCCACCCACACGTTCAAGGTGTCGCTGAGGGTGTCGCCGAAGTAGTCTACAAGCACCAGCGCAACCTTATGGTGGCCAGGATTGATGATGTTGCTCCGGAAACTGAATTCGTACGCCCATTTTTCGCCGTCCAGCGTCCAGTAGTATTTCTGCATGCGGATGGACCTGGAGGGCTCGACGTCTGCAATGAAAGTGAGCGTGTCGCTGGGGCGGACAGTGTCGGCCTTGCCCTGCTTGGATATGGAATCCTTTTCGAGCGAAAGCTTTGCCGAAATGGAGATGGTCGAGCTTTCGGAGGCGTCAAAGAGCGCGTCGTCGCTGTTGGTACAGGCGAGGAAGGTGAGGGCAAGGAAGGCTGCAAGTATCAGGAAATGCTTCATGGTAACCTTCCGAGCGTGTCGATGACGTAGAATTTTTGCGGGGCGATAGAATCGCAATCGCCGTAGGAATCGGTGACTATCACGTACACGTTATGTTCGCCTGTTGCAAATCCGGATTGCCGGATGTCGCTTAAGGTGCCGAGTTCGTAGCGGGTGCTGTCGATGACCAGCGTGTAGTTCAGGGCATCGCCGTAGTTCAAGTCTTTGTCGGAGGCGTACCACTTGAAAAGGATGGCCATGGAGGCGTTGCCGTAGATAGTGTCGCCGGCGACCGGGGAGGTGATGGAATCCAGTTGCGGGGGAGTGTTGGCGATGACGTTGAAGGATACCGTCGTTTCGCCGCCCAGCGGGTCGTATACCGCGAGAAGTGTGGGAATGTCCCTGGCCGGGGCCTTGGGCGCAATCACGTAGCTTTCGCCGGTCCCGAGAGTCCTGCCGGACCGTTTCCATTCAAAAGAAAAGTCCTTCTTGTACTGGCGCGGGAACACGCTTACCTTGAGGGTGGCGGAATCGCCGGGGAAAATCTTCAGGATAGAGGAATCCTTGATGCCTTCCTGCTCCACGTAGACGCTGATGTGCTCGATTTCGGGCGGGGCGTCCGGTGTGTCCGGGATGTCGAGGCAGCCGTTCAGGAATACGACGGAAAGGGCCAGGGTGATTGCCGGGGCCTTGCAAAAACGGGTTCTGCCGAATAGCGTTTTCAAATCCATCTGTTTAAAATGTAACTATATTCTGTTGCATGAGTACCGAAAATCTTGAATATAAAAACGCAATGGACCGCCTGGAAGCCATTTTGGAGAGAATCGACAAC
>CADBLC010000134.1 GCA_902795385.1 Fibrobacter succinogenes
TAAGTCACTCCCGCCATCACGAGCAAGAAAAGGCAATAATCATGGACCGTAATCATGCCGATTCCTCCTCGCCTTCTTCGTCGTCTTTTACCGGGAAGAGGGCTGCACCAATGAGCGATGCGACAAGCGCACAGATGATAATCGCAAAGCCGACGGTCACGCCGCTAAGCGCAGGTACGTACTTGAAAGCGAAACTGCAAGCGATGGCAATCAATACAGCAACAAGCGTTGGGCGGTGCGCCTTCATCTGCGGAACTACGATGGCGACAAACATGCCATACAGCGCCACGCCGAGGGCGTTCGTCACTACCGCGGGGAGGATTTCGCCACAGACGGCGCCGCAGAGCGTACCCGAAGACCAACCGATGTAAGGGAGCACCATGAGGCCCGCAAAATACCGCGCCGTCACGGGCTCGGTCTGGCTCACCGCAAGCGCATAGATTTCGTCGGTGATGCCCGTAGCAAGCAACAGGCGCTTGAACGTCCCGAAATTCGGTGACACCTTCTGCGAAAGGGAAATCGCCATCAAGCTATAACGCAAATTGATAAAGAACGTGGCAATCGCCATCTCGATAAAGGTACCCGCGGCATCGGCCATAATCTGCAGGCCCGCGAACTGACCCGCCGAAGTAAGGTTAGTCATCGAGATGAACGTAACCAGCGGCCAGCTCAAAAGCTTGGAGCCCGCGATGCCGAACGAGAACGACACCGCAAAGTACCCTAGCCCAATCGGAAGTCCGCCTTTTACACCATCTGAAAAAGTCATGCGCCAAATATAGAAAAATTTTATAACAATTCTATGCAAATATGCAAATTTATGCATTTTAAAAGGAGGCCGACGGTTCGGCCCCCTTGCATA
This sequence comes from Fibrobacter succinogenes, assembly GCA_902795385.1. Taxonomy (GTDB): domain Bacteria; phylum Fibrobacterota; class Fibrobacteria; order Fibrobacterales; family Fibrobacteraceae; genus Fibrobacter; species Fibrobacter succinogenes_P. Next base: position 860 of record CADBLC010000134.1, read on the forward strand.
AAACACCTATAGGGTTACTTGACCGTCACGCGACGGACCAAGCTGAACGATCCCGAGCGAACGCGCACGACGTAGCCACCCTGGCGAATTGCCCCGAGATTCACGGCACCCGAGACGTTCCTGAACGAAACCACGGGACGCCCTTGCATATCAAAGACGTCTACCGCAACAAGGGAGGCGCCCGACACATGCAACAGGCGACCGTCCAGAGCCATCCCGAGCGGATTGGCACTAGATTCCACCATCAGGAGAGTTCCGTCGGATTCGGCACTGGAGGAGGATTCTTCCTCGCTAGACGACGACTGCGACGAACTCGAAGAATTGAGTTGCGATGAGCTCGAGGATTGCGGCCTACTCGACGACGAGTTCACGCTGTTCGAAGACACAATGCTGGAGGAAGATTCGACAACAACGGAAGAACTGCTCGATTCCGGTTCCATCCCGTTACGCAGCGAGAGGTTCGCCACCGTCACCTGTTCCCAACGCGAACCCGGCATAGTCAATGTAAGCACCGCATCGCCGTCATTCTTCGCCACAAAGGTGCAAGAATATTTCAAGTCGCCCGCCGATGCCGAAAGCGACAGCGTCTGGTTGCATTGCTCGCCGAGCGACACGTCCACATCCATCGTGTTATGCAGCAAGGTCACATCAAAGGAGAGCGTGTACATCTCCTTCGCGATTATCTCGCCCAAGTTCTTGGTAATCACGCGTTCCGAGACCCAGTCGTTCGTGGAACCGATGGTCACGCCGTTATCCGAAGCATTCGTCAGCTGCGCATTGCCCGCCCACTCGGTGCTCACCGAGCTGCTGGACTCGGCCGCGGAACTGCCAGGCTGTTCGCTACTGCTAGAAACCGCCGCAACCACCGTAATCTCGATCGTATAGACGGTTCCGTCCACATAGATGTTTTCGGTCGATACGCCCACAGAGGCGCTCAAGGGAACCGTGCCGTCAACTACCAGCACCTCGCCGGAATGCGACACATTCAAGTAGTAGATGTTCTGGGTCTGACGATAACCCTTGTTCACGTTCGAGAAGATGACAGGCTGGAACACGCCACCCTGCACTACGGTCTGCTTGAGTTCGCCCGTAATGACTACCGGCTCACTGCTCGAAGACATAGCGCTTGAACTCGTCAAGCTGCTTGAACTCGACTTCACCGAAGAACTGGACGCAATTGAACTGCTCGACTTGAACGACGAACTAGATGCAACCGAGCTGCTCGACTTAACCGAAGAACTGCTTGGCGGCACGGACGAGCTGGAAATAGCGCTTGAACTAGAGGGCGCGACGCTTGAACTCATCAAGCTGCTCGAGCTAGACGCAATCGAGCTACTCGACTTCACGGAAGAGCTGGACGGGACAGGAATCGCCATTCCCTTGCAACGCACATTGTCTACATACAGGTAGTTCATGCTCGGCTGGGTTCCCTTGATTTCCCAGGTAAAATGGGCGATGCGCTTTTTCGAAAGCGTCACGTCGTTCGCCCAGGATTCCCTCCACGGGATTGTCACGGTAGTCCACGAATCGCTGGCCGCCTTTGTAATCTGGTGATAGCCGTAATCCTTCACCGCCGTATCCTCGGCCTTAAAGTTATGGGCGGCCCCCTTGTACATGTAGCTAATCTCGCTGCATGCCGAAAGGTCGTAGGCCGTCTGCGCTTCATTCAAAGACACGCCAAGAGCCACATACGGGTCGTACTTGTTGTCGCCCTTCGAAAGCCTAACTCCGGTAAGGCCCGCGACATAGGCGGTACCATTCCCCGCCGACGAACCGCCAATAACGACATCGTAGCCATTCGCGCCAACCGCATTCGTAATCGTTGAAGCACCGTTGTCGCCCGCATCGGTATAGGCATACCACTCACCGCCGGTAACGGCAAACCGGTCGCCGTCTTCCATGTCGTCGATAAAATCGGTCGTTCCCGCAGGCTGCACAAAGCTCGAGGAACTTGCGACAGAACTGCTCGATACGGGTGTCGTGCCGCTGCATGCCGAGTACGTCTTGGGGAGAGTGGCGAACACGTTGGAGTTCACCCAGTCACCGCTGCCGGAATAGTTCCAGGCGCTCCCGTTAAAGTAGGAGGCGCCCTCGTTCTTGTTGGATACGGCCCAGTTCGCTCCGGAAAGCTTGTGGTCGCGCATCCAGGAGAGCCACGTGGAAGAATTGCCGCTTACGGCGCCATTGCCGTCGGCATTTACCGTACCCCATTCCGAAACGAATACGGAAAGACCGCTGTTCATGGCACGCACGGCGTTCGCACCCTCGTTACCGGTGGAGTGCGAGCCCGCGTAAAAATGGAACGTGTAAGCGACATTCTTCTTGGAATCCGTGACCTCGTTGCCAATAGCATCGCTCGGGTACTGATCCCAACTACGGCTCCCCACAAGAATCAAATTGTCGGAATACTGACGTATGGTCTTGACTACCGAATCGGCATAATTCTTGATGGTTCCCCAGGACTGTGTCGTAGGTTCGTTAAAGACCTCGAAAATGACGTTATCGTACCCGCCCCACTTCTGCGCCATGTAACCGAAGAACTTCCTTGCGTTATCGAGGTTGTCGGACGCCTTGTGGCTGTGGTAGTCGACAATCACGTAGATGTCGTTGTCGATGGCCGCCTGCACCACCGTATTCATCAGGCCCTGGTAGTAGCCTTCCTTGGAGAAATAGTTGCCGGAACCCCAGTCCTCGTCCACGCCCATCGGCGCACGGACTATCTGGATATTCTGATTCTGCACGAGCCCGTTCACGATATCGGCAGTCCAGAATGGCGAGCCCACGTCGCTCGAGATACTCCAAAAGAGGCTCATGCCCTGCACAGCGACTTCGTTGCCGTCGGAAACGCCCTTGCAGGAACCATAAATCTGGCCCTTGTTGCTTGAATTCTTGCCCGCCATGAGCTGGCCATACTGGCTCACCGGTCCCACTCGACCGAAAGCCGACGCAGCCAACAAAGCGGCTATCAAAAGCGCGATCTTTCTCATACAAACATCCTTTATCGGGTTACACCTACCCACCCCCAAATTTAATTCAAGGGGGCCCAAAATCCACGTGACTAAAAACACGGCGCGCGAGAATGTGGGCCAGGACAACAAAAAATCCCTGCCGGTCCATGGTACGACAGGGAAAGTCCAGGGATAAAAAAAGGACAACGCCCCATGCAGAGCGTTATCCCATTAAACTTTTTCGCGGTTTACGAATTAGTTTTCGTTGTTGTGCATTTCCATCTGTTCGCGGTCCATCGTGTGCTGCAAGTATTCCTTGAAGTCACGGTCGATGTTCACACCGTCGAAGTCGATGTCATCGTTTTCCAACACGAACACGGCGCTCGGGTTATCGAGCCAGCCGACCACGTCCACGCCTTCCAATTTCATGGACTTATCGCCTGCGAGAGCGGCCACGTATTCGATCTTAGACTTTTCAACCCAGCCCTGACCGCAAGCGCCCTTCACGAGCACGTCGGTGTCGGCTTCCTTCACGATGGTCAGTTCATCATTGAAGCCCGCGGTGCAGACAACAGATCCACCACCCTTCTCCTTGGTGAGATCGACATCGCCAATCTTGGACTTAACCTTCTTGGCCGCGAAAGAAGAAGCAACCAAGACTGCCAGAGCGACAAACATAACCTTTTTAATCATTTTCATAGCTTTCCTCAAAGCAAGGTAAAATATTCAACAATGCATAAGGAATATACCTTTTATTTTTGCAATTCGTTGAAATTTCTTTTAAATTTTTACCGTATGAAGAAGATTTTTGCAATTTTGTTCGTTTTTCTGGTCCTGGCAGGCCTTTTTTGCGGTTTTTTGGCAAAAAAACGCATCGAGGCAACGGCCCAAAACACCGAAACAGTCCTCCTGGAAATCCCCAAAGGCAGTTCCGCGGCCAAAGTATCCCAAATTTTACAAGAAAAGGGCATCTGGAACGACCCGCTCGCCTTTAAAATCTGGTGCAAGATCAACCCGCCCTCGCTCAAGGCCGGCTGGTTCGAGATTCCCGCCAACCTCAAGCTGAACGAAATCATCGCCATCATCGAGAGCGGCAAGAACGCCGTGCGCAAGGTCACCATCCCCGAAGGCCGCGCCTCCTGGGAAATTCCCGCGTACCTCAAGAAGGCATTCCCCGGCCTGGACGAGGACCGCTGGAACAAGCTCGTCCAGGACCCGAAGTTCGCCCGCTCCCTGGGAGTCGAGGCCAACAGTCTCGAAGGCTACCTGCTCCCCGAGACGTACCCCTTCCCCATCGACGCCGACGAAGAGACCATCCTGAAGCAGATGGTCGCCGCGAACCTCAAGCTGAGGGACGAGCTCAAGGAGCAGCCGGGAGAGTCCATGTGGAGCACGCTCGGCAACTGGCACCGCGTGTTGACCCTCGCGAGCGTTGTCGAAGAGGAGACGGGAAAGACCGACGAGCGTCCGCTCATCTCCGGAGTATTCCACAACCGCCTGCGCATCGGCATGCCGCTCGGGGCCGACCCGACCGTGAGGTTCATCTTCAGGAACTTGACCGGCCCCATCTACAAGAGCCAGTTGAACAGCGATAGCCCGTACAACACCCGCAAGTTCAAGGGACTCATGCCCGGCCCGATCTCCAACCCGGGGCGCAAGGCCATCGAGGCGGCACTCCATCCGGCCGAGACGAAGGCACTTTACTTTGTTGCAAAAGACAATGGTTCGGGCGAACACTTCTTCAGCAGCACGCTCGCCGACCACAACAAGTTCAAGGACATCGCCGCCAAAAACCGCGGCGAATAGGATTTCAATTAGAATAAATCGTAGTTGCCAATGCGGACGAAGAACTTGTAGTCATCAAGTTCCTTGAGTTCGTCCAAGTTGCGGTTATCCACAAGACGTGTCATACCCACGTACGCACTGATTGACTTGTAGGCGAAGCGCAGAGCGGGTTCCAGCGCGAACTTGTTTTCACCAAGACGTGCCGACGGGTTGTCTTCGTAGTCCCTGACATAGGCGCCAAAGATCCACGCGCCCACCCAGCCACGATGCAAGCCGACGTTCATGCGGATAAGCCCGTAATGGTGCGAAGCCAAATCGGGGTTGTACCATTCCGTACTCCACGGAGTCGCCTTCACATGCTGGCGGAAACAGTTGTCCAGCACGCGGTAATCAAATGATTCCGGATACACGTAGCCGTTGCCTTCGTCGTGGTAGGCGTCCAGGCCGGCAGCCAAGGCGGCATTGACCGTGAAGAACTCGGTCGGGGAATACGTATAGCGGGCTTCGCCAGAAAGCTTCCAGTAAATGGGAATCACGTTGCTCAGGCCGAACTGGAAGCCGATAGACTGCATTCCAACGCTACCGTTCACCGCAAAGCCGTTGCGGGCGAACCAGCGGTCGTTCTCGCCAGAAAGCAATTCGTAATTCAGGCTCGGCGAAACAGGGTACGTTTCGAACTCATATTCCTTGTAAAGACGGCGGTCCAGCTCGAACGTCCTATCGCCAAAGAGGAACCCAAGGAACACGTGCTGCAAGGCGTCTATGCGGTAATCCACGGACATCGTCAAGTCGTTGCGCTGTTCCGAATAAATCCTCATCGCAGAAGGCGTGTCGTTACCGAATGATTCGAGCGGGCGGAGCTTCATGAGGTCGTATCCGAAATGAAGCGACCAGCGAGCATTCCACAGGCGGGAAACATGCAGGCGCGGCATGAACCCGTACGATTCATTCCCCCAGAAGAACGGGAGGTCGAGATTGAATTCCATCTGGTCCACGTATCCGATGGTAGCGCCCGCATACAGGTTCGGGCCAATCGCATTGGAGCCGAACCCGCCGGCATAGACATCGAAAGTCGGCTTGACGACCGCAGTCACCTGGACATCGCCCGTAGCCTGCATCTTGAACGACACGGAATCGTAGGTGGGCTGCGCCATGAGCGACTTGGCAAAGCGCTCGGGAGCGACCATGCCCGTATCGCTTTCATTCCAGTACGCTCCCACGGAAGCCTGCACTTCGGCCGAGAGGCTGTCGTAAGCTGGCTTGAACTTGAACCAGGGCAGGGACTTTCTCTTGCGCTGCGTGTAGTCGGCCATGCGCGGGCGCAACACCATCATTTCGCTAAGCCTACGTTCTACGGCAGAGAAGCCGGCCTGAATCCATGCGCTGCGCGTGGAATCCTGAATCGAGTGGGCGCGAATGATGACTCCAGACACACCGTCCAGTTTTTTCAGGGCGTCGCGTGAAATCACGGACTGCCACGGAGAATTCGATACGGCACCGTTCTTGGGATCGGCAACAGACACCAGCGAAAGTTCCCATTCTCGCTGTTCATGCGGAAGCGCGAGGTACGGGTCAAGTTCGCCGTTCTCGGCATTCTCCTGCAGCGGAAGGCCCTTGTACACATCTTCCACCGTCTTGCCCGACGCACCGTTGCCACGTTCCGCCAAGAAGGGAATCATGAATCCGGCAGGCTGGCGGTAAAGGGATTCCTGCAAGCGCAAGCGCGAAAGCGAACGCTTCACGTGCGGCATATCGGGCTCCA
>CADBLC010000135.1 GCA_902795385.1 Fibrobacter succinogenes
GCGGGAGTCGTTGCTTTCGAACAGCGCAGAAAGCGGTGCGCGCGATTCCGTGGCTCCGTTCCCGTCGAGGATGAATACGTCGAGCGCGACTTCGTCGCCCGATTCGTGGCAGGCGAACAGGATTTGGCTCCTGAAATCGAGGCTGGAGTAAACCGAGAACCACTGCTGAATCTTGCCCGGGATGGCGTGCGCGTTGTTAGCGAGCTTGCCCGAAACGCAGTCGAAGAAGAAGGAGAGGAGGTTCCCGTGGTTAGTCTTGAGGGGCGGCTTGTAGGTGCGCGCGAAATGCAGCAACTGGCCGATGAACAGCGAGAGAATATGCTCGGCGGGGCCCGCGATTTCCCGGAAGTCCCCGTCGCTTGCGGAGAATGCGAACTTCTGCGGGGCGGCCGCCTCGAGGTCCGCAACGATTCCCAGTATTTCGGGCAGCATTTCGGCTGGGAGCCAGCGCATCTGCGCCACGTCCTGTTTTATCCAGAACACCTGTGGGTATATGGCCCCGGTTCGTACAAGGTAGAAGGCAACCTGCAAAAGCAAGTGCAGGTAACGCACGGTGTAGTGGTGCCACGAGAGGTTGCCCTGGCTCAGGCAGCAGAGCGCGCCCATGATGTTTGCCACCGTCAGGTCGTTGCGTATAACCTTGCCCCCGCTGCTCTGCTCGAAAGCCCAGCGCCATTCGCCCTTGTGGAATACCCGCAGGGACTCGTTCTCCATCAGGAACGTCTTCGCGTTGTAGGCACGGAAGTGTTCGGAAAAGACGTTAAAACTCTCGTAGCCGCAAAAATACTTGTGGCAGCCATCCAGCTCGTCGGTAAAGCTCTTGCGGAAGTTCCCGGCGGGGCAGAATTTCGGGAAGTTCTGCAGCATGGCGGGCAACACGCGGGAATAGTCCTTCCACTCGCCAAAGTCGAATTGCGGCAATTGCTGGGGCGGCGTGCGGCTCGAACTGCCGGGTACGCCTGCAAACAAGCTCGCGCTGGAATCCTCGCTTAAATCCAGGTCGTCAACACGTCCGCTCCCGGCCATGGCTTCTCCGGCATCGTCGTCGACGAGCCGACTCGCCTTGCCGAGCGTACGTACCAGGCTCGATTCCGTCGGGGCGTCCAGGTCAGCGGGAGCCGCGGTAAAGTTCTTTGCCATCGCGATGTCCATCCCGTGCAGTTTGAACAGCACGCCGGGGTCGGAGTTCGCCTGTTCGGCTATTTTCAGGAAGGTCGCGACGGTGTACTTGCAGGGGAGGGGGTCGCGGCAGTCGCAGCCCATCTTCACCTTCTCGGGGTCGTCAAACAATTGGAGCCCGCTCTTGGCGAGCAGAATTTCGATGGACTCGTTGAGCGCCTTGTTGTTCAGGGCTAGCATCTCGGAGGGCTGCTGCCTCAAAAGGCTCATGAACATCTCGCAGCGCTCGCGTGCAAAAAGCGGGAATACGATGTAGTTGTTGTGCAGTCCGCCATTCGGGCCTTTCACTACAGAAATCACGCGGTTGTCCACGATGTCAATGCTTTTGACCTGCTCGCGCATGGCATAGCGCAAGCCGGTGGCGACGACGCTCGCGTCGGCCCCGGCAAGGAGCGTCTCTAGCCACTTTTTGCTCCACCACGTATTTCCGTACAGCCCGAAATCCATGGGGCCAAATATAGTAAAAACGTGCTCAAATGGGCAAAAGAAAAATTTTTTAGATTTAGTAATAATGCGAGTGCTTGATAAAATCAAGATTTGTCTTTGTGCGGGCCTTCTCTTCTTGGCCTGTTCCAATGACCAGGACAAGAAAGTGGCGTCCGGGTATACCGAGGAGCAGAACGCGGGCCGCCTCGATCCGGTGCTTGCGGAGCGCCTCAAGACTTGGGAACCCGAGGTCCCCGTCGATTCCACGAAGCGTTCCGTGACTATCGATACGCTGACTTTCTCCTGGTACGAAATCGAGTTCATGACGCAGCCCGAGACGTACTTCCAGTACGGCGATACGGCTTCGGAATTCTGTACGGTAAAAATTTACGGCCAAGAAAACGGCGTGCGTCTCGATATGAGATTGTCGGAGACGGCCTATGTCTATACGGAAATCTTGATGCGTGATTCAGCCAAGGCTATCGCCGTGGACCGCCTGGACAACACCTACGGGGAAGATGAAAACGAAAGCTGTGCCAAGGATTTTACCGCGTTTTCCGAAGAGTGCGAAGATAACGGTGGAACGTTCGATGATTCGACCCGCTTTGCTCCTTGCACGGTGCTGCACCTCGTGTGCACGAGAAAGTTTACGCCCCAGGTGAATGCGGGACTGTTCCTGAAGAGCTCTGCCGCCGAACTGCAAAAGCGCTGTGAAGACAAGTTCTCCCCAGCCCAAGGCGATACGAGCGGCACGGGCCACAAAACGACCGCATGGGATTCCGTCCTCACGGATGAACGCGATGGAAAAACTTACAAGGCCGTCGTTGTAGGTGACCTGAATTGGATGGCCGAGAATTTGAACTACGATGCAGGCAGTGCCAGCGCCTGCTATGACGACGACGAAAGCAATTGCGAAAAGTACGGGAGGCTCTACACTTGGGATTCGCTTATCTGCCCGACAGGTTGGCGCTTGCCCACGGTGGAAGAATACCGCGCCCTTGAAGAACTTGCTGAAGAAGATATTTCTCGTTTGAAATCGACATCGGATTGGGAAAATCCGGGAACCGATGAGTTCGGCCTGAATTTCTTGCCGGGAGGCATGTGCAGGCCGCAGGACGATTCGACTTACCATGGAATGGGACAAAATGTCTGCCTTTGGACTGGCGATTACATGGGTATGCCCTTTGCAGTCAATATTGATAATATGGGGGATCTCTGGACACAATCTAAGGCCACATTCCTCTATGTTCGTTGTGTACAGGATTAGTGATGTTGCACGTATTCAAACATGAAATCCGCTTGATTTTTAGGGACCCGCGCTTCTGGATTCCGTTCATCATTCCGCCGGTGATTTTGGCGGCAAGCCAGGGCATTGCCGTGTCGCGGTACGGCGGCCAGATTATGGAGGGCATGGAAGGCTACATGATGCTCCTGCTCGGCTGCCTCATGGCCCCCATGGGTTCTCCGTTGGCAGGAGATTCCTTCGCGGGCGAGCGCGAGCGCAATTCCCTTGAACTCTTGCAACTTGCCCCCATTGCGCCGGCAAAGCTCTTCTGGGGCAAGCTTTTGGCAATCCTTCCGTTCCCGGTGGTGTTTGCGATTCTGGCACAGCTCGGTTATTGGGCATCGCACTCCGAAATTTCGACGCAAGTGGCGGTGGCCTCTGTCCTTGGTGCCCTTTCGGCGGTGCTGCTCACGACTTCTTTTGCGTTGATTGTATCGCTACGCGTACGTACGGTACGTGCTGCAACGCATATTACTTTATTCTTGATAGTGCCGCTACTCCTTATGGTGCAACTCGGTCATGAGGCCTTTTTAAGCGGACTTCTTGTTCCCGTAACGACTCTCGCCGTCTCGGTTGTGCTGACCATATTGGCGACCATAATGAGCATGCGCAAATTCGTGAGCATGTAAGCGGATTAGTCCTTCAAGTAAAGGCTTCGCCCGTCGTCCAGCATCAATATGACGGGGAGTGCCGGGGCTGCAAATACGTTCCCTTCGAGGCTTCCGCTTTTTAGGAGTTGCCCGTTGAGGCTGAAAACTTTGTACGCGGAGTTGGGCTTGACGCCTGCAATCTGGTAGCGGTTTTGGCCGAGCTTCGCGAAGCCTGCGCTCGCCTGTGGCAGTCTCAGGAACGTGGTCGCGGTGTCTACAGGGAACTTGAGTTCCGGGCACGTGTTCAGCGTATCGAGAAGGATGGTGAACTCGCCGGCAACGGCTGCTAGTGCAAGTGGCATGTCGACCATGTCGACGTCCTTCCCGCTGTTTCTTCCTCTCTGCTCGGGCGGATTGAATTCACAGCCGGAGTAACCCAATTCTTTGCAGTAGAACTTCTGGCACAAATCAAATACATGGTTCACGAGGGAATCTGCCTGTTCCGCCGTACCCTTGAAGACGCCCGCCTTCTGCAGGCGCGGGAATTCGTCTATGTACACGTCTTTGTGCTTCACGGTGAAAAGTGAATCTACTCGTGAACTCTCGTCATCGGAGTAGGTGACTCGAGCCACCTTGACCACTTTCTCGGTGACAATCACGATCATGGTGGAGTCCAGTTCGGACCTGTATACCCATGCCGTGTCGGTGCCGGCGGCGTTCTTGACGGCGGGCTCGCGTTGGCTCATCTTGGAGAGGTCCAAGTAGCTGTCTTCGAACAGGTAGAGTGCTGTCGCTGGAAATCCCAGGTAGATATCGGTGCTGCCACCCGTGCCTTGATGGTGGGTGACGTTACATTCCGCCGCATGTAGACTTGCTGCACCGATGCCCGCGGCGAATACGCCGGCAAATAGGAATTTTGTGAAATTCATACCCTTTTCTCCTTGCACATCATTATAACAAAATACCAAAAATAAGCCTCGATATACGCGGATGACAAAAAAATGTGATTTGAGCCAACGAATAATGAAAAAAGAGGTGCCCGTGTGGGGTACCTCTTTTGAATTGTTTTGAAGATCCCCGCCTTCGCGGGGATGACAATCGCGAACTTATTTCAGTTCCTTCAGCGCAGCTTCATTTTTCGCAATGATGTCTTGCTGCGTAGCAAGCTTCGTCCTTTCGGCGTTCACGACTGCTTCGGGGGCGCCGCTGACGAACTTCTCGTTCGCGAGCTTGCGTTCAATCGAAGCGGCGAATGCCTTGGCCTTCTCGATTTCCTTTTCGAGGCGGGCGATTTCTGCAGCCGGGTCGAGGATACCTTCCAGCGGGATGTAGAGCTCGCCACCGGGCACCACGGCGCTCGCGCTGAACTTCGGCTTGGCGGCCTTCACGGCAACGCTCAGGTCAGAGAGACCCGAAAGTTCGGTGATGATTGCCATGCAGTCCTTCACGCTGGCTTCCGTTGCGGCGTCATCGACGCTCACCACGGCGTTCAGCTTGGTGGCGGGGCTCACGTTGTAGCGGCCACGCACGCCACGCACGCTTTCCACCACGGCGAATGCCTGGTCGAATGCG
>CADBLC010000136.1:0-881 GCA_902795385.1 Fibrobacter succinogenes
TCGAGCCACACGGCATCTTCGAGAGCGCGTTCGGCCTCGGCGGCCCAGTCGGAATCGGGATACTGCTGCACCACTTCGCGGTAACGGGAAACGGCGCTGTGGAAATCGCGGAGTTCGCGGTAGATGTTGCCCATCTGCAGCATCGCGAAATAGCGTTCTTCCGGATTCCCTTCGGAATCCACGACGGTCCTGTACATCTGGAGAGCCTGTTCAAGACTGCCCGCCTTGAAATAGATGTTCGCCTTGGCGATAGGAGTGGTCGCCCCGACACCCGCCACGTCAACCGGACTCTCGGCAGGAGCGGCAGCAGGCGCCGACTTCGGAGACTCGGCGGCAGGCGCCTGTTCAGCCGGTGCAGCAGGAGTTTCAGTGGCAGGGGCTTCTTCGGCAGGAGCCGCGGCAGCCTTCAGCAATTCGGCATCCGCCTTGATTTCGGCGATGCGGTCCTCGACTTCCTTGCGGAACTGCGCATCGGGAGCGGACTTCTTCAAGTATACGGCAAGGTACTTCTTCTCGAGATCGGCCTTGCCCGTCTTGCGATAGATTTGTGCGAGGTAGTAGTTGGCGTCGTTACCGCGTTCCTTGTAGCCAACGCCCTTCTTCAAGTTGAATTCGGCCTTGTCGAACTCGCCCATCTCGTAACGGGTCACGCCCGCATAGAAATACGCACCCGCATCACCGGGCTTTTTGGCGAGGACTTCGCGCCACAGCGGAGCGGCTTCCTTGTACTTGCCTTCGGCCAAAAGCGCCTTGCCCTTTTCGAACGGATCGGTAGGAGCTTCCGCAGCCTTGGCGGTCTCGACCGGCTTCGGTTCCGGAGCAGGTTCGGCGGCCTTCACGGGCTCTGCGGCCTTTACAGGTTCAGGCTTGGCGGGTTCCGG
>CADBLC010000136.1:907-12895 GCA_902795385.1 Fibrobacter succinogenes
TCGGCGGGCCTGTTCTTCGGGTCTTTCGCGCGTTCGGCATCGGCCTTGGATTTCTGGTTCAAGGCTTCATAAACCTTGGCGGCGCCTTCGTACGCGGCGCTCATCGTCGGTTCAAACTTATATGCAAGCCTGTAGTTGGCAAGCGCACCGCTATAATCCTTCTTCTTCATGCGGACTTCCGCAGCGGCAAAGTAGGCGGCGGCATTCTTCGGGTCTTCGGCCAGAATCGCGCGGTATTCGCCGAGAGCCATGTCGTATTCACCCTTGGCCTCGAAACGTGCGCCCTGTTCCATACGGGGGTCGGCGGCAAAGGGCAGGGAAACCAAACAAGCTATAAATAAAGCAGGAATCCGGATATTCATGGAATACAATCTAGCAAAATAAAATCCGTACAAAAAAATCCAGCCCGCAGTCGAGCTGGATTTTCATGGAGTAGAATGAAAAAGGCGATTACATCATGCCGCCCATGCCACCCATGCCCGGGTCCATGGCCGGAGCAGCCGGCTTGGGTTCCTTCTTCTCGGTGATCACGCAGTCCGTGGTGAGAATCATCGAGGCGATGGAGGAGGCGTTCTTGAGGGCCGTGCGGGTCACCTTAGCCGGGTCGATAACGCCAGCCTTGATGAGGTCTTCGTAGGTGTCGGTCTTGGCGTTGTAACCGAAGGCGTCCTTGCCTTCCTTGACCTTGTTCACCACGACAGAGCCTTCGAGACCAGCGTTCTGCACGATCTGGCGGAGCGGTTCTTCGATAGCGCGGCGGATGATGGCAGCGCCGGTCTTCTGGTCGGCGTTGTCGAAGTTGAGCGCGTCAATGGCCTTCTCGGCACGGATGAGGGCTACGCCACCACCCGGAACGATACCTTCTTCGACGGCAGCGCGGGTTGCGTGCATGGCGTCGTCGACGCGGTCCTTCTTTTCCTTCATTTCGACTTCGGTAGCGGCACCGACCTTGATCACGGCAACGCCGCCGGCAAGCTTGGCCAGGCGTTCCTGGAGCTTTTCGCGGTCGTAGTCGCTCGTGGTGGTTTCGATCTGCTTCTTGATCTGACCGATACGGCCCTTGATGGAGGCAGCATCACCGGCACCTTCCACGATCGTGGTGTTGTCCTTAGTGATAGTGATGGACTTGGCCTGGCCAAGGACGGTGACCGGAGCATCTTCGAGCTTAGCGCCCGTGTCTTCGGAAACCAGCATACCGCCAGTGAGGATAGCGATGTCTTCGAGCATGGCCTTGCGACGGTCACCGAAGCCCGGGGCCTTGACAGCGGCGACCTTCAGGGTGCCACGCATCTTGTTCACAACGAGCGTTGCGAGAGCTTCGCCATCGACGTCTTCGGCGATGATGAGGAGAGACTTGCCCTGCTTTGCCACGTGTTCGAGCATCGGGAGCAAATCCTTCATGGTAGAAATCTTCTTGTCGTACAGGAGGATGTACGGATTCTCGAGGCTGACTTCCATGCTGTCGGTGTTGGTGACAAAGTACGGAGAGAGGTAGCCGCGGTCGAACTGCATACCTTCGACAACGTCGAGCACCGTGTCGGCAGTCTTGGATTCTTCGATGGTGATCACGCCGTCGTTGCCGACCTTTTCCATGGCGTTGGCGAGGAGGTCACCGATTTCCGGGTCGTTGTTCGCAGAGATGGTAGCGACCTGGGCAATGTGTTCCTTGCCGTTGATCTTCACGGCCATCTTGCCGATTTCCTTGATGACGGCGTCAACTGCAGCGTCCATGCCGCGCTTGATGTCCATCGGGTTTGCACCGGCAGCGACGTTCTTCAAGCCTTCGCGAGTGATTGCCTGGGCGAGAACGGTTGCAGTCGTGGTGCCGTCACCGGCAGCGTCAGAAGTCTTGTTCGCGACTTCCTTGGCCATCTGGGCGCCGAGATTTTCGTAGGCGTCTTCGAGTTCCACTTCCTTAGCGACAGTCACGCCGTCCTTGGTCACGTTCGGGGCACCGAAGGAGCGGGCGATCATCACGTTACGGCCCTTGGGGCCGAGAGTTACCTTGACTGCGTTGGCGAGCTTGTCCACGCCCTTCATGAGGGATTCGCGAGCCGCCACATCAAACTTGAGTTGTTTTGCCATTTTTGTTTTTCCTTTTTTTAAAACTTTTTTGATTAGAGCGTCGCGATGACGTCCGGTTCCTTCACGATGAGGTAGTTTTCGCCGTCGACGGTGACTTCGGTGCCGCTGTACTTGCCATAGAGCACCACGTCGCCCACCTTGACTTCCATCGGGACGATTTCGCCCTTGTCATTCTTGCGGCCCGGGCCCACGGCCACGACCTTACCCTGCATGGGCTTTTCCTTGGCGTTATCCGGGATGAAGAGACCCGAGGAGGTCTTCTGTTCGGCTTCAGCCGGCTTGACAACGATTCGATCTGCTAAAGGCTTGATCATTTTGTTTTTCCTTTTTTGCGGGCTTTTTGCGGCCCCTTTGTTTAAAGACTTAGTCCAAAATGGACCATTTTCTTGATTTCGCTGCATATAAAGCAAAAGGCGTGCCAAGACCTGGCGACGCCTATATAGGGGTTTTATCGTTCCAAAACGAAACAATAATTTATTTTTGTTTTATTTTGAAACATTTCCCTTGAGGTTCCGAATGTATTCGGCAGCCTCGGAATCCCTCGCTTCGTCCGTCCCCTTGCCCACCTCCTGCTCGTAGATGGCCATGAACCGTTCCAGGAGTTTTGCGGGCGTGAGCCCGAGGCCCCACGCCAGTTTGCAGAAGGTCTCGAACGACGGACCGCGGAGTCCGGTCTCCAGTTGCGATATAAACTGCCGGCTCAGCCCCGAGGTCGCGGACAAGCTTTTCTGCGTATAGAGGGACTCTCGCCGCATCTGAAGCATCAGCTGGCGAAAACACCTCTCAAACAATTTCCGCTTGTCCATATTGCAAATGTAATACAAAGACGATTACAAAACGCAATCATTTGTGTGCATATTTCGTAAACTTTTTGTAATAAGTTGTTTCCGCGCTGAAATCGGGTTCGTAGCCAAACGCTCTATCCAGTTGGGCTACATCCGCGATTGTGCCCCAAATATAGCATTATCGGCCCATTTGTCAAGGGGAAAAGAAAACATTTTTTCATTATTTATCTAAATTTGGGCCATCAACCCATATTCCTATTTTAGCAAGATGGACATCGTCAAAAAGTACTTATCCGCCTGCCTCGGTTTCATCCGCAATCTTTTCACCGACAAAAAAGTCGTCAAGTGGCTCATCATTCTCGGTATTCCCGTCGTCGCGGGAATCATCGCCATCTTCGCCACCTACATCCATTTCTCGCCGCAGCTCCCCTCGCTCTCGCAGCTGGAGCAGATCAACCCGAAACTTGTCACGAACATCTACGACATGAACGGGAAAATCGCCCACGAGTACTACGTGGAGCGCCGCGAATGGGTTCCCTACGATTCTATTCCCATAGACGCCATCCATGCCGTGATGGCCACCGAAGACCGCGCGTTCTTCAGCCACTGGGGCATGAACGTGTGGGCCATTCCTTCGGCCATTTTGGAAAGCGCCGCCAGCGGCAAAAAGCTCCGCGGTGCATCGACGCTCACACAGCAGCTCACCAAGCTGCTCTTCCTCTCGCCCGAACGTTCCATCTCCCGTAAAATCAAGGAAGCGATGACGGCCATCCGCATCGAGCAGACGTACACCAAGGAAGAGATTCTCGAATTCTACATGAACGAAGTGTACCTCTCCGGCGGCAACTACGGTTTCCAGGCCGCGGGACGATTCTACTTCGGCCACTCTCTCGACAGTCTCACGATTCCTGAATACGCCGTGTTGGCGGGCATGCTCCAGCGTCCGGAGGCCTACCGCCCCGACCGCCACCCGAAAGCTAGCCTCGAACGCCGCAACACCGTACTCTACGCGATGTACGATGCCGGCTACATCAGCAAGGAAGACTACCACAAGTACGTAGAGACTCCCATCACGCTGAACCAGAAAGAAGAAGAAAGCGGTTCGGGCCTGTACTTCTACGAAGAAATCCGCAAGTACATGGAAAAGAAGTACGGAGAGAATTCCCTCTATGCCGACGGCGTTTCCATCAACTCCACCATCGACCCCGACATCCAGGCGTTCGCCGACAGCGTTGCCCGCGTGCAGGTTGAAAAAGTCCGCCGCCGCGTCAAGTACCGCGCCACGCGCAGGCTCCTCCTCACCAAGAAATACGGCATGCCCGAAGATAGCGTCGTGGCCCACTTCGACAGCATCTACACGGACTTCAAGAAGAACTACCTCGCAAAAGACACGAACCCCGACCTGACCAAGCGCAGGTTCCCCGACAGTATCCAGTACCACCATCCCGAAATCGCGGCCATCATCATCGAGAACGAGACGGGCGCCATCCGTGCGATGGTGGGCGGAAGCGACTACAACAAGTCCAAGTGGAACCGCGCCGTGCAGTCCTTGAGGCAGCCGGGCTCCAGCTTCAAGCCTATTGTGTACGCTACGGCCATGGACAACGGCGCCTCCCCCTGCGACTCCGTGAACGACCAGCCCGTCACCATCCCCGATCCCGACGACAAGAACCCGAACAAAGTCTGGCGTCCGGACAACTTCGAGCACGACTTCGAAGGCATGATGACGCTCCGCAGGGCACTGTACCGCTCCAAGAACCTTCCCGCCATCTTGACCGGCATGAAGTACGGCCTCAACAACGTGGTCAACTACGCCCGCAAGTTCGGCATCGTGCGCGCCCCGCTCATGGCTGTGCCGAGTCTCGCGCTCGGTTCCGTCGGTGCGACCCTCATGGAAATGACGTCCGCCTACACCGTGTTCCCCAACGGCGGTAACCGCATCGAGCCGTACATGATAGAATCCATTGTAGACCGCAACGGCGAAGTCATCGAGAAGAACTCCAAGGTGGAACACGAAGTATTGCGCCCGGCATCGGCCTACATCATGGTCGACATGCTCAAGGACGTGAACATCCGCGGTACGGCCGCACGCGTTTGGGCCAGCGGTTTCAACCACCCGAGCGGCGGTAAGACCGGTACCACCAACGACTATACCGACTGCTGGTACATCGGCTTTACCAAGCAGTACACCATGGGCGTGTGGGTCGGTTCCGACAGCCCGGGCACGCTCGGTGCAGGCCATACCGGCACCGAAGACGCTCTCCCCGTGTGGATAGCCGTGATGAAGGAATTGCACAAGAATCTCCCGCGCAAGCCGTTCCCCGTCCCGAGCGGCGTCGTGAGCAGGGGCATTTGCAACCACACCGGCAAGATTGCTGGCGAATTCTGCTCCGAGAAGACGTACTGCCTCTACACGGCTGGCTACGCTCCCGAAGAGACTTGCGACGGCAACCATTTCGAAGTGAAGACAAAGTCCGCCGACGACGCGACGCTGTTCAGCAACAAGAGCGCGACAACGGCTCCCAAGTCTAGCAACGGACCTGCGAAAAAAGCAAGAAAAATGTTCTAGCGCACCGCCGCGGCAAACAACGGCGATTTCGCTCCAAGCCCTTGAATTATCAAGGGCTACAGCACTATTGTGCCCTTAACAAAAACGTACTTTTTTGCTATCTTTACGCGGAACTATGGAATGGCCCCGCAACATAAAGACGCTTACTACCGACGAGCTGAAAGCTTGGCTCAGGGATGTTGGCGAAAAGCAGTACCGCGCCGACCAAATCCAGAAGTGGCTTTTTTGCCAGCAGGTGCGCACCTACGACGAGATGGTGAACGTCCCGCCCTCCCTGCGCGAAAAACTCGCCGAACAGTTCAGCCTGCGCTGCCTCGAAGAAGAGCAGAAGTCCGTTTCGCAAGACGGCACCATCAAATGGCTTTTCAAGACGCATGACGGTCACCACATCGAGACCGTGATGATTCCCGCGAACGGACGTTTTTCCGTATGCGTCTCTACGCAGATCGGTTGCGCCCAGAACTGTGCGTTCTGCCGCACCGCGAAGATGGGCTTCACCCGCAACCTGGAAGCGGGCGAAATCCTCGAAGAAATCCTCTGCGTCAACTGGCACCTGAAAGATGCCGGGATTCTCGACGAAGAAGGAAAGATTGCCCAGGTCACGAACATCATCTTCATGGGCATGGGCGAACCGCTCAACAATTTGGAACAGGTACACCGCGTGTGCTGCACGCTGCATAACCAGAGCCTGTTCAACATGGGCGCCAAGCGCATGACCGTGAGTACCTCGGGAGTCGTCCCGAAGATCAAGGAACTCGTGGACCGCAACACGCCGTGCTGTTTGGCCATCAGCCTCAACAGCACGAACAACGAATACCGCTCGTCCGTGATGCCGGTGAACAAGGTATGGCCTATCGAAAAACTGCTCGAGGCCGTAGACGAATACATCCGCCGCACCGACAACTACGTGACCTTCGAATACGTGCTCATTCAAGACATCACCTGCACGCCGAAGGCCGCCAAGGAACTTATCCGCATTTGTGCACCGCGCCGCGTCAAGGTGAACGCCATCGTGCTTAACGACGGCGACGACCCTACGCTGCACGCCCCCACGCCCGAAGAGGTCGAGGACTTCCTCGCCGCCGTGCGTGCTGCCGAAATTCAAATAACGATCCGCAACCCGCGAGGCAGGGACATCCTTGCTGCATGCGGGCAGCTTGCGTACAAAAAGGAAGGTAAAGAATGTTAACGCAGAACCTCCCGGAATTCTGGGACAACCTTTATGCCGAAGGCAAGGACTACTGGAATTTCAAGAAGGCGACTCCGGCCCTACTCGAGTTTTTCAAGCACCCCTCCTGCCCCGCCGAGGGCTCCGTGCTGATTCCCGGTGCCGGATTCGGCTACGATGCCGAGGCCTGGGCTATGCGCGGTCACGAAGTGCTCGCTGTCGATTTCGCCCCCACCGCCGTTGATGAGCTCGACCACCTGAGCCGCAAGCACAAGAACCTCCACTCGCTGGACAAGGACCTGTTCACGCTCACCCCGAAGGATTCCAAGCACGAAGGCCAGCTGTTTGACATCGTGTACGACTACGGCACCTTCTCCGCCATCCATCCGGGGCGCCGCGACGAATTCTTCGAAGTCTGCTACAAAATGCTCAAGGACGACGGCCTGTTCATCTGCCTCGTCTACCCGCTGATGAACGGCAAGTCCCTGCAGGGCCCGCCGCACTGCACCAGCGAAGGCGAACTCTTCCCGGGCCGTGAAGGCAAGGAAGAGTTCTGGCTCATGAAGAAGGTTGTTTAACAAAATTTTTTACCGAAAAAAGGATTGAACTATGTCTAAAGATTTATGCCCCTGCGGAAGCGGAAAAGAATACGGCGAATGCTGCGAACCCATCATCAAGGGTACAGCCCTGGCCCAGAGCCCCGAAGCCCTGATGCGTTCCCGCTACACCGCTTACGCCAAGCACGAAATCGCCTGGCTCCGCGACTCCCTCGAAGCCACCCAGCGTAGCGACTTCGACGAACCGAGCGTGACCGCCTGGAGCAACGACTCCGAATGGCTCGGCATCGAAATCAAGCAGACCAAGACCGAAGAAGAAAAGAACATCGGTTGGGTCGAATTCATCGCACGCTTCAAGCAGGGCAACGTCACCCGCAACCACCACGAACTCGGTGAGTTCCACAAGGTGGGCGGCGCATGGTTCTTCTACGACGGCCGTGCCGTGAAGCAGGAAACCGTCCGTCACGAAGGTCCCGTCGTTGGCCGCAACGACCCGTGCCCGTGCGGATCTGGCAAGAAGTACAAGAAGTGCTGCGGAGCAGGCAAGTAAAGGTTCAAGATGTTCAAGATATTCGTAGACGGTGAAGCAGGAACGACCGGCCTGCAGATTTATGAGAGACTCGCGAAGCGTAACGACATCGAAGTGTTGCGCATTTCTCCCGAACTCCGCAAGGATACCGCCGAACGCAAGAGGCTCATCAACGAGTCCGACGTGACGTTCCTCTGCCTGCCCGACGCGGCAGCCATCGAGAGTGCCGCCCTCTGCGAAAATCCGGACACCCGCATTATTGACGCCTCCACGGCGCACCGCGTGAATCCCGCATGGACCTACGGCATGCCCGAACTCTCGGCGGCCCAGCGCGAAGCGATTGCCAAGAGCAAGAGAATCGCGAACCCCGGCTGCCACGCCTCGGGATTTATCCTGGGCGTTTACCCGCTGGTTGCCGCCGGAATCCTCCCGAAGAATTCTAACCTCGCCGCCTACAGCATCACCGGTTACTCCGGCGGCGGCAAGAAGCTCATCGCCGAATACGAGGAGCAGGCCGCGCTCGCACACAACGCGGGCGAATCAAAAGCCATCATGGCCCCCGCCCCGTACGCGCTCGCCCTCGCCCACAAGCACCTCCCCGAAATGAAGAAGTACTGCGAACTCGAGAACGTTCCCTTCTTCAACCCGGTGCTTGGCCCCTTCTACAAGGGCATGGCGGTGACGGTCGCCATCTTCGCGAATACGCTCACCAAGAAGGTCGGCCCCGAAGGCCTCACCGAAATCTTGGCCAAGCATTACGAAGGTTCCCGCTTTGTGAAGGTAATGCCCTACGAAGCAGCCCCCGTGCTGTTCAATGGCCGCCTTGACGCCACCGTCTGCAACGATACGAACAACGCCCGCATCCAGGTCTTTGGCAACGAGAACGTGATGCAGGTGACGACCATCATCGACAACCTCGGCAAGGGCGCTAGCGGTGCAGCCATCCAGAACATGAATATCGCGCTCGGCCTCGACGAAGGAATCAGCCTTTAATGTTTCTAGACGAAAAATCAATCGAAGTGCGCTCCGGCAAGGGCGGTGACGGCATCTGCAGCTTTCACCGCGAAAAGTTCGTTCCGCTGGGCGGCCCGGACGGCGGTGACGGCGGACGCGGCGGTCACGTGATTCTCCAGGTGAACGAGCAGTACTCCACGCTCCTCGACATGGGCAATGCGCACTTGTACAAGGCGAGCAACGGACAGCCCGGCGGCGCCAAGCGCTGCACCGGCAAAAGCGCCGACGACCTCATCGTGGACGTCCCGCGCGGCACCATCGTGAAAGACGCCGAAGGGCGCATCCTCGCCGACCTGACCACTCCCGGACAGAAGTGGATTGCGGCTCGTGGCGGCAAGGGCGGCATGGGCAACCAGCATTTTGCTACGCCCAAGGTGCAGGCCCCGCGCAAGTGCACCCCGGGCGAAAAGGGCGAAAAGCGCGAGCTCTTTTTGGAACTCAAGCTCATGGCCGACGTAGGCCTTGTCGGGTTCCCGAACGCGGGCAAGTCTAGCCTCGTGAACAAGATTTCGAGCGGGCGCCCGAAGGTGGGTGACTACCCGTTCACTACGCTCGAGCCGGTTCTCGGCATTGTGCAGAAGAACGGCCACAGCTTCGTGGTCGCCGACATTCCCGGCCTTTTGGAAGGCGCCAGCGAAGGCAAGGGTCTCGGCCACCAGTTCCTCAAACACATCGAACGTACCCACACGCTCCTGTTCGTCATCGACGGTTTCGCCGAAAACGCCTACGAGCAGTTCACCGTCCTCAAGGACGAACTCAAGGCTTTCCACCCGAAACTGGCCGAAAAAACGTATGTTATCGCGCTCAACAAGTCCGACCTGGGTATCGAGAATGCCATCAAGGAATTCAAGAAACACCGCCAGAAAGTCGTCGTCACCTCGGCCATGACCGGCGAAGGATGCGAGGATTTGCTGCAGGCGTTGGACGAAGCACTGCCCCATACGCAAAAAAAGAGCGTCGGTTGGACAAAAAAGCCTACCGCTTAGCCCCATTTTTTTGTAAATTAATTACATAAGTTGTTGATTTACAAAAACTTGCAACGACAATGAGTGGGGAACTGACTATGGTGGAAAAGGCGAACATCACAAAGAAGGATATCGTCGAAGATATCTCGCTCCGCACGGGTCTCACCCAGGTGGAAACCAAGACCATAGTCGAATGCTTCCTGGATTCGCTCGTAAAGGGGTTATTGCAGGGCAACAACATCGAAATTCGCGGATTCGGCCGCTTCAAGCTCAAGGAACGTAAGCAGAGGTCCGCCAGGAACCCCCGCACGGGCGAAACGGTCGTCATCAGCGCAGGGACAAAGCCCGTGTTCGAAGCCAGCAAGGATCTCATCAAGTCGCTGAACGACATTCTGGTCGCCGCCGAAGCTGCCGCATCACCTGTCGAGAACAATGGCAAATAAAGAACAGAAAACACCGGTCATCGTAAACCGCAAGGCATCGCACCTTTACTTTGTCGACGAAACTTTCGAGGTGGGCATCATGCTCATCGGTTCCGAAGTCAAGTCCATCCGCGACGGCAAGTGCACCCTGGGCGAAGCCTGGATTGACATAGACGAGAAAAAGAACGAACTATGGCTCGTGGGCGCCCACATTGACGAATACCTTTTTGCCAACCGCTTCAACCACTTCCCGGCAAGGCGCCGCAAGCTCTTGGCGCATGTGCACGAAATCTCGAAGATGCGCAAGGCCAAGGAGCAGAAGGGCTGCACGCTCATCCCGCTGAAGCTTTACTTCAAGAACCGCCGCGCCAAGCTCGAAATGGGAATCTGCCGCGGTAAAGACCAGCGCGACAAGCGCCAAGACATCATCAACCGCGACGCGAAGCTAGAAATGGCCCGCGCGGCAAAGGCTCACCGCTAATGCGAACCCTCCGCGACATATCCTTAGCGATCATGTTCGCCGCCATCGCAGCGACCGCAACCGCGACCGTCGATACCGAGGCCCTCGCCAAGCAGAACGGCGCCGAGTTCCACTGGTTCCCCATCCAAAAGACATTCATCCTGGTCGACAAGACGGACACGCTCAAGTTCGCCGTCGGCCTCCCCTACGCCACGAGCCACGGCCAGACCGTCGAGCTCTCCCGCGCCCCCGCAATCGAAGGCGGGCACATCGTGATTGATTCCGCCGACGCGGCCAAGTTCTTCAAGGCCACTCCCGCAACCGAAAAGCCCGCCAGCTCCATTGCCGCCAAGTCTTCCGATGCAAAAGTCGCTACAAGCTCATCCGCATCAAAGACATCCGCCGCGACAAAGCCCGCGACACCCAAGAACGAAACCGCCGGCACCCGTGAAGTCCGTACCATCGTCATCGACCCCGGTCACGGCGGCAAGGACACCGGTGCGCAGGGCAAAAAATCGAACGAGAAAGACATCGTACTTTCCATCGGCAAGCTCCTCAAGAAGGAACTGGAGAAGGAAGGCTTCAACGTGAAGATGACCCGCGACAAAGACGTGTTCATAGAACTCGGCCAACGCGCCAACCTCGCAAACCAGTGGGACGGCGACCTCTTCATTAGCCTGCACTGCAACGCCATCGACGCCACCCCCGAACGCAAAAAGCAAATCAAGGGCTACCACGTGTACGTGCTGCGCGCCCCCGAAAGCGAAGAAGACAAGGCGATAGCCCGCCGCGAAAACAAGGTGGCCACGCTTTACGGCGAAAAGAACGCCAAGGAAGAACTCTCCCCCATCGAGTGGTTCAAGCTCGAGGCGCGCCTCGAAAAGTACAAGCAGAACAGCTACATGTTCACCGAAGAAATGCTCAAGGCCATGGACGGCGGCAAAATCAAGCGCCAGTCCGGCGGCGTCGGCGGTGCCGGGTTCATGGTGCTCGTGGGTGCGCTAATGCCAGCGGTCCTCTTCGAAATCGGCTTCATCAGCAACGAAGAAGACGAAGCCTACATGATGACCGACAAGGGCCAGAAAGATATCGCCGAACGCATATCGAAGGCCGTGAGCACCTACAAGGCGGCAGTGCACAGCTACCGCGAGACGCTTGGACGATAGGCCGCGCTTAGCGCGGCAGCTACTAGTTAATAGTTGCTAGAATTGGTTAAACAAAAGCCGACTGCTTTTAGGCAATCGGCTTTAAACTTTACTCAAAGGGAGCTAGCGACCGAGTTCACACCCCAAAGGGCGTAGCCCGACCTCAAGCCTCTATTCAGCGTCCATGTCCGCTTCGTCGATTTCGGCGTTGTGGTAAACGTCCTGGACGTCGTCGTGGTCTTCGAACTTGTCGATGAGCTTCAGGAGCTTCACGGCGTCGTCGTGACCG
>CADBLC010000137.1 GCA_902795385.1 Fibrobacter succinogenes
ACTCCCCAACGACATCAACGCGTTCAAGGCTCAGCAGTTCCGCTGGGCAAAAGGCTCCATCCAGACAGCCATCAAGATTCTGCCGCGCGTCCTCAAGTCGAAGGTTCCGCTGCGCGTCAAGATCGGAGCAATCCTCCACACGACGCACTACTCCATCCACCCCTGCATGCTCTTTACCGCACTCTGCGCCTGGCCGTTGCTCGCGTTCTTTGAACCGGTCGCACACATCCCGGGCTGGGGCTACACCATCGGTTTCGGCTTTATTTTCCTTGCCGCTATCGCTCCCTCTGTTCTTTACTTCGTTGCACAGCGCTGCTCCGGCTACACCGGCTGGAAGATTCGCCTGCTTAGCCTCCCCATCCTCATGGCTCTGGGCGTGGGCATCGCCGTGAGCAACTCCCGCGCCGTATTCTCCGCAGTTCTCGGCACCAAGGGCAGCTTCGTCCGCACCCCGAAGAGCGGCGGTTCCAAGAAGAAGGCCAAGAGCCCGCACCCCGAAGAGCGGCGGTTCCAAGAAGAAGGCCAAGAGCCACTACGCTCAGAAGTTCCCGTGGCAGGCCATTCTGGAACTGGGCGTGGGCGTCTACTGCATCTTCGGTCTTTTGGAATACATCGGTGCGCAGAAGTTCATTATCGGACCGTTCCTCGCCCTCTATGCGGTTGGTTTCCTCTCCGTGGGCGTGCTGAGTTTCATGCACTTCATCAGCAACCTCTTCGAAATCCACAAGGTCCGCAAGGAACACGGGAACGTCGAAGCCCAGGAAGCCTAAGCACTAGAATCGATTTTCGAAGCGCCCGCCAAAGCGGGCGTTTTTCGTTTTCTCGTGAAGTTCCTGGAGGAGTTCCACCGACATGCGCCCGTACGATTCGGTATAGCGGGCATGGACTTTACGGTAGGCGGCATAGCCTCCCATGACCGCCAGTGCCAGTACGGACGCACAGGCGACGGCCACCATCAGTTCCATGAGCGTAAAGCCAGCCTTCACCTGCACCGGACAATCCTCCTGAAGCGGACCAGGCTGTCGCCGGGCGAGGGCGACAGCGGGTATATGTGGAGCGTGTCGCTGCACGCAGGAGCGGCATTGACCAGGGATTCCATGCGGGACACGGCCGCGGTGACCGATTCCACCCGGCGCTTTTCCATGGAGCAGAGCTTTTCGAAGCTACCGGCGCAGTACAGGAGCGCGGTCATCCCGGTAGCGAACACCGCAATGGCGACGCAGACCTCCGGCAACGTGAAGCCGCATTTCGAATAACTTTTCGGGTACAGTCTCATCGATTCACCTCCCTTGCGAACACGACCTTGAGGCCGTCCATAAACGCGGGCATTACCGTATCGCGACATCCACCTCGGTGCCGTTTTGCCCTATCGCTATAGCCATGCTCGGGTAGGCAGCGACGGCACGCCCCCGCAGGCGAACCTCGCGGCGGGCGGAGAGCATCCCGCGGAAGTGTACCGCACCGGAAACCTCCACACGTTCGCCCGCCGCGACTTCCAGGAAACCGATTTGCACACCGCCTTTCAGCGTCACGTTCCCAGATGCATGGAGCCGAAGCGTATCGTACACGGCATTCCCGTCCACCGCCACATCGCCCGAGACGACCGCGTTAAACGACGGGACATGCCCGGCGAGCGTAAGCCGGAGGTCGCCATCCTGCACGCGCATGTACGCGAACTCCGGCGCTTCGGACAAACGGCGGTTCCCCGAAAAGCTGCGAAACGCCGAAGACGAGACGATTCTCTCTCGCAGTCCCTCCCTGTACGCCTGCATCCCGGCATGCCATTCCCTGTAACCGAGAGCCTGCAGCCTCGATACCGTCAACGCGCAAACCTCCACCGAGGAATCCCTCCCCGCGCAGAGCCGCCCGTACGGCCCCAGCGTCGATTCGCTGACAGGCGGCAGCCCTAGCTCGCCCCCCGCGACCACGGAATGCGGGATTCCCGCAAGGTGCAACAGCAGGCTCGACTCCGCGTCGTACACCTCCTGCACGTCGGCCGCCACGCGCATGGCCTGCCGCCGGACGTTCCCCGGCAATCCGAGAAGTGTCGCGAACAGGAGCGTAAGCGCAAGAATAATCCCGAGCGTGAACGCCAGGACAAATCCGGATTTACCGCGACGCATGCTCAGCACCTCCCGACGCGGCGCTCCCGTTGAGCACCTCCACCGCTTTATCGTTACAGACAAACTGCACACGGTCACTACCGATGGAAACGACTGCGAACGTTCCTACCGAATCGCCCACGGCAAGCCAGCGAACTTCGCCGGCAATTTTAGCCTGCGCAAGCTTCCCGTCGACCGTGCCCTGGATGGCCAATGCGGGCAAATCGCAAGCCGAAGGCGGTGTGTTGCCGCGTCCTGAAACCGCACGCACCTGCGAAAGTTTCGGTTCTGCGTGCCCCATGGTCCACAAGCCATCCCCGAGGATTTCGTCAGGAACAGCCAGGAGTTCAGGCGCCGCGGCCAGGGTGCAATCCTCACACGCCTCCCCTTGCGCCGGGTATACCGTCACAAATCCAAGCGACGCCACGGCTGCAAGCGCAAACAGCATTACCGGGGCGCCAACATGCAAACCCGCCGTCCGGGAGCCGTAAACGTCCAGCCTCTTCCAGAACGGGTCCCGCGCCGCCTCGGCGAACATCCCGAACGTCGCTTCCGGATAGAACCGCAAATCAAAAGCAGATGTGCGCGAGAATAGCGGGTCCTTCGCGAGAAAGGCGTCAAAACGCTCCAACCGCTCCGCAACAAGCGCGACTGAATTCCCTCCGTAGCCGTTCTCCTCGGACCAGTGGCAAAGACGCCCCTCCATGAACACGAAGATGTACAGCACTCCGTCGACAACGGCCGCGAATCGCATGTTGCCGCCGCAATCGCACGAACGCATCTCCCTGTCGGCAAGCGCGTAGAGGCCGATGGATTCGGGTAGCGCGCGACGTTCTTGTGCGCGATGTTCTTGCCCGCGACTCTTGCACCCCTCCTGCTCCACATCCGTTACAGCCACCAAATAGCGGTGCTTGCGCCCGTCCGCCGCATTGAACGAGACCATCTTCCAAAACGCGACGCAAGACCCCTGCACCTCCGGGAACTCCTTCGCGAAAGCCTCTTGAAGCGATTCCTGCGGGGCGTCGCAATCAAAATCCGTCACCACCTCCCAGGTGAACATCTTCGCCCGCACCGCACGTGCCCTCCGCAAGTACCACATCCTACTTCACCTCCGGAGTAATGAATATCGCAAGTTCGCTCTCGTTCTCCTCCTCGCTCACGTAGCTGAACAGGCGCCCAATCAGCGGCAAGCTCCCAAGGAACGGCACCGCCGAACGAACTTCCGTCTTGTTCCTGTGCCTAAGCCCGCCCAGACAGAGCGTCTCGCCGTTTTTCAAGACTACCGTCGTCTTGAGGTTGCGCGTGCTTATGTCGCGCGGGCCGTCGCCGGAGCTCCGCCCCGCCGTCTTGATTTCGGGCGACACCTCCAGGGTAATGCTGCCCGAGCTCGTCACCGAAGGCGTCAACTCTAGGGAAATCCCGTCATTGAAACTGCGGTAGTCCGTAATGGGGAACCCGTCGGCAGACACCTGGCTCACCAAGTAGTAGACGGTATTCGTCACGTTGAGTTCCGCCTTGTTGCCATTGAGCGTGGTAAGCCTCGGGCGCGCCAATACCTCCGCCATGTTGTTCTCCTCGAGACTCGCAAGTTCCACCTCGAAGCGGTCCGGCAAGATTCCCACCTTGCCGAACGCCCCCGACGCCGACACGTCTTTCCCCAAGAAGTCGTAGAAACCGCGCACGCCGATATCGTTCTGTCCCGTCTTGCGCGAAGCCCCGCTGTGGAGGCCAAGCTCGAAAGCCTTTCCGCGCTTGAATTCCACAATGATGCACGACAGCGTCACCTGCAATGCGGGGACATCCACAAGAACCATTACCGATTCGGCGGCAGCGACTTCCGCCTGCGGGCCCGCCAACAGCAGGGCGTTCTGCTCTTTGACCTCCGAGACGGCAAGATTCCCCTCAGGAATGAACTTGGAAAGCTGCGCCATCGCCTTTTCCGGATGAACATGTTTGAGCGGGTACAGCCGCGTTGCAGAAAGGGCGTTTCTCGCGCCGCGTTCAGCTACAAACAAGTTAACAGAATCGCGGACATACACGTAACGGCTTCCCCTGAAGATATTCCTGAGCAAATCGTCAAGCGCGATGTTCTCGAAATGGAGCCGCACCGACTCCTGTACGTCCCCGTACAGCGCCAGATTGAGCCCAGCGACCTGCGAAAGCTCCCGCAGCACATCCGCGAGGGGCGCCGACTCGAGATCCACCGAGTAGGAATCGCCATCCCTCAGGACTTCGACCGCGGCTCCACTCCCCGCGACGCCCTCTGCGCCATTCCCCGTGCCGCGCCCCGAACCGCGTTTCGGTTCGACCCTCAGGCAGCCCGACTCCTGCCGCACGCGAAACCCCTGCGAATCCATGAGTTCCCTGAAAGCGACATCGGCGGGCAAGTTACGCAGGCTCCCCGAAACGCGCCCGGAAACCTCCGGCGAAGGCAAAATGTTCAACCCCGTGTTGGCCGAATACTCGCGGATGAATTCAAGAACGTCCTTGTCGCGCACGGACACGTTTACTAGGGAATCCTTTTGCGCGAAGTAATTCTCCC
This sequence comes from Fibrobacter succinogenes, assembly GCA_902795385.1. Classification (GTDB taxonomy): domain Bacteria; phylum Fibrobacterota; class Fibrobacteria; order Fibrobacterales; family Fibrobacteraceae; genus Fibrobacter; species Fibrobacter succinogenes_P. Next base: position 4,645 of record CADBLC010000137.1, read on the forward strand.
CATGCTCCCTCGCCCGCCGGATATGGAACACGTTCCCCTCCTCCACCACCTGGAGACCCATGGAGGCGCACAGCGCCGAAAGCCCTTCGAGCACCCCGACACCGTTCAAGTGAAACGTCACCCGTTCATCGATGCCATGGTCCACCAAGATAGGCGTATCGTAAGCCAGCGAAAGCGAGCGCGCCACCTCGCCTATGGGAGTATCCACGAAGTCAAACGTTGCCGCCTGCAAGCGGACGACCGCAACCAGGAGCACGGCCAAAAGTTTTGTATTTGGAGGCATTCGCCACCCCAGAGTAAGCATTTCCGCAAAGCGGCCCCTGCCCGGGATGTAGAAAAGGGCGGAATTTCACGCCACAATAGAACGGCCACAAGCCGTCATGTACAATATATAAAAAACCCGGACATAATGTCCGGGCTAGCACTTTTTGAGGTTGTTTAATACTAGATCTTAAAGTCGAAGCCCACGCCAAACCCGCGGCTGTCGCGTTCGTATACGGCCACGCCGTAATCCACCACCTCGTCGTAATCGTTGTAGAGCGTGTGGAAGTAGCTCAGGTTCACGCGCATCCAATCCGTCGCACGGTACGCAAGGCCAAAGCCGAAGCTCCTCGACGAAATGTTGATGTTCATGTCACTGATATAGTCATCCTTGATGCCAAAGCGGGTCACCTGCATGCCGCCACTCAAGGTAAAGCGCTTCAAGAAGTCCACCTCAACGCCGTAAAGGAATTCGTTGGTGTCATCCACATGGTCTTCCAGGTCGCCACTGAAGTTGGCCTTGCTGTCAAACCAGTGATGGTAACCGAGGGCGATACGCACGTTGTCAAGCAGCGCATAGTTCAGGCCCAGCGCCAGGAAAGACGGGATGTCGTTGTGATCCTTCTCGCCGTCGTTGAACTGTTCGAGAGGTGTATCGTTCTTCTTGGTATCGTTTTCCATCTCGATGGAGGTATTGTATTCGAACTTCGCACCGAACGTCAGACGCTTGTACTTGAAGCCGAGGCCCACGATCGGGGTGATTCCCCAACCCGTCTGGTCAAGTTCCAGTTCCATGGTCATCTTCTCGTCCATGGTCTCGAACGTCTTCGCGAGCGTCGCGTACTGCGTTTTCTCCTCGGCAGTCTTCGCGTTTTCAGCAAGAGTCGCAAACGTTTCGGAAAGCTTGGAAGCCTCCATCATCTTGCCGTCAGGATTCACGCCGGGAACCGTCGTATTCAGCTGGAGATTTCCGACAGAGCCGTCGTAGCTGTTCATCGCGTAGTTGAATCGCGCACCGGCGTACACCGAAATCATCTTGCCGAACTCGTAGGCAGCACCGAGAGTCGCACCAAAGATGTAGGAACTCGCCTCGAGAGACACGTCCACGGAACTCGCGCTCGTCTTGAGGCCCTTTTGCGTAAGGCCCGCTTCCATCTGCTTGAGCGGCGAATACGTCAGCGCGTAAAAGCTCGGGATACCGTCGTCAAAACTCACCTTGCCGCCACCGCCAATAACGCCGAGATGGCCGGAAACGAAGTTTCCCTTGTGCCACGTCACGAGCGCACTGGGCAGAGACGGGACGAACGCCGTACCCTTGAAGTTTTCGCCTTCATCGAAAATCGGGGACTTCTCGACAGTCGTTTCGCGGCTCTGCCAAAAGGTCTGGTTGTTGACGGAGATGTACAGGCCGTCTTCCATGAACGCCGTGCCCGACGGGTTCGCATAAGGGGCGTCCACGTCGGTGCTCGCGTCGCGCGCCACGCTACGCTGGAAAAGCACGGACTGGTTGGTGTTGGTATTGAGGCCGCCGGCAAAAGACTCGGCCGCAAAGGAGGCTGCGAGGCACATCGCCAAGGTCGCTTCGTCAGGATTTTTAGCTGGGCGATAAGGTAGAAAAGGATTTTAAAAGTTTTCTTATAATTTGCTTACTTATTTCTACCAGTACGAAACATGTATGCTTTTTGTAATACAGAACCCTGGCGGCGGAGCACTATTCCACCTTGATAAACGTCGTCACCTCTATGAAATCGGATTGTTCTACGCCGTTCTCGTAATGCGTATAACCCAGAGTCCACGTGACCGTCGTATCCGAATCCACACCCGCACTGGTGAAGCTATAACGCCTCTCTTTCACCATCCTCACCGAGGGCCACGTCCGCCACAACATACTTGACCCATCCGAACCCTTTAAGCCTAATACCATCACGATGCCAGGAAGGTCATGAAAATCCAAGTCCGAACAAACCCCTATTGTCACGCCCTTACCTTCCGAACTAAAGTCGAGGGTATCCAAAAGCGAGCGGATTTCCGTAGAATCGAAGGGATGAGCAGACGCATCATAATAGAATTCCGGCGGAATAAAATCGGTTTGACGGTTTTCGGTATAATTGATAAAGGTCGTATCATAGACATACTGCGTATAGGGCAAATGGAGAGTATCCAAATAGAGCGTATCTACGAGAGCTATAAAAACACGTTCCTCACCAACCAGGATGACCTCCTGCAAAGAATCATATTTTATAAAATCCAAAGGACCACAGCAAAGATCCTTCATAAACACAACATCTCTCTGCGAACATGAAAAAGCACTGTCCCGAACATCGCAATCCAATTGCGCAGATTTGCTAAGTACCGTATCGAGCGGTCCATTTTCGAGCCGATAGACAAAACTCGTATAATGCCGGGTCACAACCTCAGTCGTATCATAGACCGTATCCCTGTAAACCACCAACGTATCCATAAAGAAAACAGTGTCTTTTTCCTTGACGGGATCCGTAAATTCATCTTCCTGTTCCTGTACAGAATCACGCACCACCGTGTCGGGAGGCGGCAATTCGGCCGAATCGGGAAGGAGTTTCTCTGCTGTATCGGGAATTCCCATAGCATCGGTCCCGGCCGGCAGAACTGTATCTTCCTGCAACGATGTCGTCAACAGATCTTCCTGCGAGCAGGCCCAAAACAACGAAACCAGGAGAGACGCTCCCAAAACTACGCCACATCTTTTTACACCAGGAAAATTCATAAAACCTCCTAACAGTGTAAATTTAGTTTATTGTAAAAAGAATAACAGCCTATCTCGGGAAATAACAAAAAAGCGCAATTCCCGTCACCTGTTTTTGCGACCAGGCAAAGGGCA
>CADBLC010000138.1 GCA_902795385.1 Fibrobacter succinogenes
ACCAGCACACCCACGATGCTCATGACAATCCACTTGATGAATGCGAGGGGTTCCAGGCGGAACTTATTCATTCGGCCCTCCCTGCATCATGATTTTCACGGGCACCGCGTTCAGGTCGAGTTCGGCCTGTTCGGCAAAGGGGCCCAGGTTTTCCAGCGACAAGAGCTGGTTTATCTTGAGTTCCAGCAAAAGCGCATCGCGCTGCAAGAAGGTCACCTCTTGCGAAAGCTTGTGCTGGGTCTCGTAAAGATGGTTCAGGCGGTTCTGCAGGTACAGCGGCAGCATAAAGAACAGCACCGTAATCAACAGCACCACAAGGACAATCATCAAGATCGACCTGTTGCTTGTCGGCACGCGCAATTTCTCTATTCCGCTCATACCCGTTCGTACACCCTCAGTTTCGCAGAGCGAGCCCTGCTGTTTTTCGCAATCTCTTCGTCCGTAGGCAGTATCGGCTTACGGTTCACCTTCTTGAGTCGGCGATGATTCCCGCCGCACGTGCATACCGGCATGTGCTCCGGGCAAATGCAGTCGCGTTCGAATTCCGCGGCAGTCTCCTTGACGCAGCGGTCTTCCACGGAGTGGTAGCTCATCACCACCAGGCGGCCACCCACCTTGAGGCAGTCCACGGCAGCGCGCAGGCTGTCCTCGATTTCCTTGAGTTCACCGTTCACTTCCATGCGAATCGCCTGGAACACGCGGGCCAAAAGTCCGTTCACCTCGCGCTTCTTGTCGGGGAACACCGATTCCACCACGGCCTTCATGTCCGAAGGCAAAACGCTGCGGCCTTCGGCAGACACCGCGGCAACCATTTCCACGATTCTTGTAGAAAGCTTGAAGGCCCTGTCCATGTCCGCATTCTTGCGAAGCGCTGCGGCAAGGTCGTCGGCGCTCACCGTGCGGAGCCATTCCTGCGCCGAGACTCCTTCGCGGCGGTCCATGCGCAAGTCGAGCGGGTTGTTGCCCACAAAGGTAAAGCCACGTGCAGATTCGTCCACCTGGTGGCTGCTGATGCCGAGGTCGTAAAGGATACCGTCAAGGGTGCCGGCCTCGATTTCGTTCTTCAATTCACCAAAGCGCACCGGATGGATGATAACCTTGGGCTTCACGCCCGCAAGGCGCCGCTTGGCAAACGCAATGGCGTCTTCGTCGCGGTCAAAGGCATGGAGAGTTCCGTTTTCGTCAAGGCGAAGCGCAATCGCGTAGGAGTGTCCGGCACCGCCAAGCGTGCAATCGGAATACGTGCCATCGGTCTTGATGTTCAAGGCTTCCAGACATTCTGCAAGCATCACCGGATTATGATAGAATCCGATATTCTGTTCATTTGTATGTAATTGGTTTTGACCGAGGCTATCTTGTGCCATCACTACCCTCCGTCAAACCTTCTCCGTAGAACGCAGCGTCGAATGCAGCAATATCTTCATTTGTCTGCAAACCATACTTAGCATTGAAGCGTTCCGGATTCCATAGTTCAAGAGTTTTACCGCGTGCAGGCACGTAAAGGACTTCGCCCTTAAGGCCCGCATACTCCAACAAGATCTTGGGAAGTAAAATGCGGTTCTGGCCATCGAGTTCCACTACTGTGGGCGCGAGGCCTCTCCGAACTAGGTCGGCTTGACGGCGGTCGGACCTTGAGTCCAGGTCCGCCATGAACTTTTCGTACTCGGGCAAGGTAAACAGCCGCAAAGTCTGAGCCGGGCCACGCGTGACCACGAACTCATCCCCGTCGGATGCCTGAAGCTGACGACGGAACTCCCTGGGGAAGGAGGACCTCCCCTTTCCATCGATAGCCGTCTGGGCTTGACCTATGAAAGACGTAAAGTTCATACTAGTTTGACACATTTTACCACAACACGATACAAATCTACCATTTTCTACCACTTCGGCAAGGCCTCAAAAATCATACCTCGCCCCCAGGTCCGCCGCTATTGTAGTGTTTTTATGTGCACCATTCCACCTATTTCTAAATTTGCGCCCATCATGAGAATCTTTCTCCAGTTCACCATCATCGTCGCCATCTGCATTGCAGGGGAAATCCTCCACCGCATCGTGGGCGTCCCGCTGCCGGGGAACATCATCGGCTTCGTCCTGCTCCTGGTACTGCTCTGCACCAAGGTACTGAAGCTTGAACAGATTTCTGCCGTCTCCGGATTCTTCCTGAACCATCTCGCCTTTTTCTTCTTGCCGCCGAGCATCGCCATCATGACCGTCGGCGAAGACATCCTTTCGCAATGGCCATTGCTCCTGTTCCTCTGCATCGTCTTTACCATAATCACCATCGCCGTGGGCGGGCGCTGCACGCAGTTCCTTATCGGCAGGCAGGAATGCCGCGAAAATAAGCAAGAAGGGGGCGACAAGTGAACGCAATCGTCAACTCGCCCCTGTTCGGAATATTCCTCTCGCTAGCCGCATTCGAGATCGGCGTTTCTATCAGCAAAAAATGGAAGCATACACTCCTGAACCCGCTGCTCATCGCGAACGTCCTTATCGTCGGGTTCCTGCTGGTCACCGGCATCAGTTATGAAAGCTATAACGTAGGCGGCAGCTACATCTCGGTAATGCTCTCGCCCGCGACCGTCGTGCTGGCCGTACCGCTGTACAAGCAAATCGGCAAGCTCGCGCGTTACTGGAAGCCCATCCTCGCCGGCATCTTCGCCGGTAGCCTTACCGCCATGGGCTGCGTCATCGCCGTGAGCAAGGCCATCGGCCTCAGCGAGACGCTCATGCTCTCGCTATTGCCCAAGTCCATCACCATCCCGATGGGTTCCGTCGTCTCCGAACAAATCGGTGGCATTCCCTCCATCACCATCATCGCCATCACTGTCACGGGAATCACGGGCGCCGTCGCGGCACCTGCCGTATGCAAGTTCTGCCGCATCAAGCACAAGGTGGCCCAGGGCGTTGCCATCGGTACGGCAAGTCACGCGCTCGGTACCTCCAAGGCCATGGAAATGGGAGAAGTCCAAGGCGCCATGAGCAGCCTCTCCATCGGAGTCGCGGGACTATTCACCGCGATTACGGCCCCGATAATTATCTCTCTTCTCTAAGCGCATGCAAAAAGGGCAGCCCCGTCAGGACTGCCCAATTTCATATATGACGCTATCCGCTAGTTGCTAGCCGCGTTCTGCACGCAGCGCAGCGAGAAGTAGTTCGTCTTGTAGTAATCATCCACAATGATGTTATCCGAATCGTTGGTCAGCACCACCGCATAAGCGTAGCTGGAAGAATACTGGGCCGTCGTGATAAAGAACGCGTTCGCGGTCGTGAAAGAAGACGAGTTCTTGGAACCGACCGGAATGGCACTGAAACCAAGCGCATTTGTGGGAGCTGTGGCGAAGTACGACGAATAGAGGTTTACCACCCACGCACCCGTAGACTTCAGCATCGAAGCAGAACTGCCGGCCGCATTGATGAGGGAACGCCATTCCGTCGTATCCGGGACATGCCATCCCGTGGGGCAGATACCCTGGCGCGGGGTCTTGAGCGAATCCGTCGAAACGGAACCGGTACCATAGGTAGCGGAAAGCTTCAACGCGGCAGTCCATCTGTAAAGGAGCCCGCCCGTCGCGCACGAGGGATCACGGGCCTCGTTGCAAGCGTAGTCGGTGGTAGACATGACCGAGTCCTTGTAGGCCAGGTTCTGGGCCATCCAGGTCTTGCCGGCAATCGTAACCGTCTTGTAGGTCTTGCCATCGCGGGTATCCGTCAATGTCCCGTAGGTCACGGACGCATTCGTCCAGTCCTTCTTGGTCTTCATGTCAATGGAATCGGCCACCCATGCACCGGAAGTGCACTTGAACGGATATCCCTTGAAGCTGTAAGTCTTGCCTTCGCGAGCTTCCGTACAGGCATAGAGGAAGCAGACTTCCAAATCCTTCGCTTCGCGCCAGCCACCGTCGTACACGTAATAGCGATACCTGGAATCGTGAATCTGGCACACCGAGTTGAGATCATCGTAATAGTCGCTCCACGAATCGTAGCTGAACTGACCCTGTCTGAAGTCTCCGTCGGTTGCACTCTTCCAACCCACGGTATCGATCATTGCGTCAGTCGGTTCATCCCAACTTCCGTACGAGCCGTTACAATAGTAGTAGCCGTAATCCGAAGCGTTGTAGTAGTCCACCACGCCGTTGGTATCGTAAACGATTTCGTTATTTCGTGCCGACGTGCACTTACCGAAAATGGATTCCATGATGCTTATCGACGAAGAGCTGGAAGAGGAATACGACGAAGAGTAGCTGCTGGAAGACTTCGCAGACGACGAAGACTGGAGCCAGAGCTTGTACTCGATCCATTCACCTTCGGAGCAGATAACCCTTTCGCTCATGGAGGAGAGGTAGACGATGGCGCCCGTCACAGACGGCAAGCATGCCGGCAAGGCACCAATCGAGCGCACCGTATCCGGAAGCATCTGAATCGCAAGTTCAAGCCATTCGCCCGATTCACACACGAGGTTGATGTTCAGGCTCTTCACGTAGTACACGTCCTTCGCGATAGAATAATTACAAGACGGAAGCTTAGAATAGGTGGCAACCGTATCCTTAATCTTTCCGGTGTATTCATTCTTCTCGTAGCGAGTCTTGTAGACGAAGTAGTCAATCCATTCGCCATCGTGGCAAACCATTCGCTTATTGTCTTCGGAAAGGTAAACGATCATGCCGTTTTTCTTGGCGGTACATTCAATGGACTCCAAATCCTCGAGAGTCTTTCCGTATTCATCGGCATCGACTTCGAAATCGTCATCGTCACTTCCGCAAGCAACAAACGTTGCCGCGCAGAAGGCACACAGAGCAAACAGGGAAACAAAATTCTTTTTCATCATGACCTCCTACCCCTTAATCATCATCTTCGCTGCTAGAGGACTCCGGCGTGTCCACGGAACTAGAAACCGGCGTATCCACGGAACTGGAGACCGGCGTGTCAAAGGAGCTAGAAACCGGGACGTCCGAGGAACTGGAAACCGGCATGTCCGAAGAACTTAAAATCGGGGGAACCTGGGAACTCGAGAGCGGAGGAACCGACGAACTCGAGGCAGGCACGACCGTCCCCGCATTCTTCACGCAACGCAGAGAGCAGTAGTTGCCCTTGCTCACGTAATCCCTAGACAAGGTCTTCGTGCTGTACGAAAGCATGAACACGTAATACCTGCTGGCGTTGTACTGCGTTGCCGAGCAGAACGTCGCCTTGGTACCACCATCGGACGACGGGCCATTGCCAGCCGGAACGGCCGTAAAGCCAGTCGTATTCGTCGGAGTCACGGACGAGTAGTAGCTCCATGCGCCAATCGCCATAAGGGACTGGGCATCGCTGCTAACCGACGTACGGAGAGCCTGCCATTCAGTCGTATCCGGGACATGCCAGCCCGTCGGGCAGATTCCCGAGCCGTCCATGTCTTCCGACGTCGCCGTGGCGGACTCGTATGCCGTAGAGATGTTCATCGCGGCAGTCCAGCTGTAGAAACGTCCGCCCATCGCGCAGTTTTCTTCTTCATTATTGTAGCAGGAGTTTCTCAACTGGAGCGCGGTAGTCGTCTTCGAATCCGAATAATTCAGGTTCTCGGCCATCCACGTCTTGCCGTCAATCGTCACTGTCTTGTAGATCTTGCCATCGCGGGAGTCCGTCAGGGTCCCGTAAGAGACGGAGGTATTGAAGAAGTTCTTGCCGACCATGTCGTAGAAGAGCTGTTCCTTCCAGGCGGAACCGTTACACATGTAAGACACGGAACCCTTCGTGGCCGTCGCACCCGTATTCGACGGGAGGCACGCCTTGCTGAAGCAGATTTCGAGAGTATTCGCCTTGCGCCAGGTGGAGCCCGTAAACACATAGGTGTAGCGATCATCGGTCTTGAAGGCGGAAGTACAGGAGGCATCCGTAGAAGAATAGTATTCCGCCCATACGCCGTTCTTCAGGGCACCCACGACAGTGTCCGTCGGGAAGCCGCGCGTATCGAGTTCCAATTCCGTGGTGGCAACCCACAGGCCGGAACGGCAGACATACGTATCGGTACTCGTTTCGTTAATATCGTCGTTCGCGTCAACGGCGTATTCGCCTTCCTTGCTCGCATTGCATACGCCGAGCAGGGAATCCCTCGAAACGTTGCCCTTGTTGTATTCGCGGGCAGAGGAACTGGAAGACCTGTAGCTAGAGCTGGAGTAGGTCAGGTATTCGGTCCAGTCGCCGTCATCGCACACAAGCACCATGCCCTCGTCTTCCACATAAAGGGTATTGCCCTCATGGGAGGCATCGCACTTGAAAGACGTAATCTTCGACAGGGTGCTGATGGTGTCGTTAACCGAGCCCATCGAACTGCTGGAGGCGGTCTTGGCCGGCTTGTACTCCACCCAGTCGTAGTCGTCACACTTCAGGTACGAGTTGAGCGAGGCCACGAACACGACATCGCCGTCGTAGCTATAGCTGCAGTTGTAAAGGAAATCAAGCGACGGGATGGTGTCGTCGGCTTCGGCATAAATGTTCAGCTTGCCGCGGGAACTTGCCGAGCCGCCATTGTCGTTCGAGACGACAAATTCAGACCAGAAACCGTCGGAGCAGAACAGGTACATGTGTTCGTCGCCCACATAAACGGAATCGCCATCATTGGATTTGGTACACAGTGGCAAGTCGTCGTACGAGTCGACCTTGGAATACTGGTTGGTCGGGTCCATGTCATCGGAACCGGAGGCGTTGTCGCCACATGCCACAAAGAAGCAGGTTGCCAGAGAGGCCAACGCTACTATACTAAT
>CADBLC010000139.1:0-10763 GCA_902795385.1 Fibrobacter succinogenes
TTGGCCTTAAATGGCGCGAATTTGCAGAAATAATCCAAAAATAAAGATATAAAAAGATTTACCTTCCGCGATTGTTGTAAAAAATCACAACGAAAACTTTCCTTCTAGGCCAAAATATTCCAAAGAAGAACTATTTTTTATTATACCTATTGGATGCCGAATTCACGGCAACTTAGTGGGGTTGGTTATGAAATCGATAAAATATTTAGTGCCGATGGCGGGCATCGCCTTCGGTATATGGGCGTGTGGCGGGGAGAACTCCGCTTCCACAGAGTGTTTAACCGAAGAATGTCTCCTGGAGCAAGCCGGCAATTTCAATGCCGACTCGGCCAACAAGGCTCTCCAGGATTCAATCGACAGAGCGAATCAGGGCGGGACCGAAATGAGTTCCGAATCGATTCCGTGGAGCTCTACGGACGGCCTGCCGGCCAGTTCCGCTACGCTTCCGCCGGAGAGTTCGGGCGCAGTCGATCTTCCTGTTTCCAGCGGCATCGTCGCGGGAAGTTCGAGTTCGGAAATCGTCCCGGTTTCCAGTGGACATATCGGGAGAAGTTCGAGCTCGAGAGTCAGGTCGTCGTCTAGCGGACATCACAGGAGCAGCTCCGTGGAAGACCACCGCAGCGAATGCCAGATTGGTAATATCCCGACGAGCGTGAACAACGCGAAGCTGCCAGACCCGTTCATGGGCCTTGACGGCAAGAGGATTTCTACGAAGGCGGAATGGAAGTGCCGTCGCGAAGAAATCGGTGCGATGTACGAAAAGCTCATGTTCGGCGAGAAACCGCGTAATCCTGAAAAGGTCGAAGGCTCTTACTCCGGCGGAAAGCTCACTATCAAGGTGACCGACAAGGGCAAATCCGGCTCGTTCTCCGTGAAGATCAGCAACGCGGGTACCAAGGACAAACCGAAGCCGGCCCTCATCGGGTTTGGCGGCGGCATGATGGGCGGCGGCTGCGGAAGCCTCGGCAATTCCACCAACGGCCTCGATATCGCCATGATTACCTTCAACCCGGACGATGTCGCTCCTGAAAGCGGTGGCGGCATGTTCTTCCAGCTCTACAATGGTGGCCAGGGTACCATCATCGCATGGGCCTGGGGGGTCAGCCGTATCATCGACGCTCTCGAAAAGACTCCGGATGCAGGTATCGATGTGCACCATCTCGCCATGACGGGTTGCTCTCGCTGGGGCAAGGGCACGCTTGCGGTCGGCGCATTCGACGAACGTATCGCCCTTACCATCCCGCAGGAATCCGGTTCCGGTGGCGCCTCCCTCTGGCGCGTCGGTGCCCAGGTCAACAAGCAGAAGGGCAAACAGTTCGTGCAGGGCCTGAACAGCGCCGGTACCGAAGGCAAGTGGATGATTTCCTCCTTCAAGAACTATGACGGCAAGGAAAATACGCTCCCGTTCGACCAGCACATGCTCGTGAGCATGGTTGCACCGCGTGCGCTCCTCATCATCGATAACGCTGGCCAGGAATGGCTTGGCGAAGTGCCGTCGAACTACTGCGGCCAGGCTTCTCTCGAAACCTACAAGGCTCTCGGCGTGACGGAAAACTACACCTACAGTCAGGAAGGCGGCCACGGTCACTGCCAGCTCCCGAACGGCCAATTTGACGAAGTGAAGGACTTCATGAACAAGTTCCTGCTCGGCAAGGACGCCAATACGGGTAAGATTGACTACTCCAAGAATACTCAGACCATCAACTTTAGCAAGTCTGAGTGGATTGATTGGGAAACGCCTAAACTCAACTAAACTCCTCGAAATGGGTTATAGGCAGAAGGACCGGCGCGAGCCGGTCCTTCACTTGTTTTAAGGATGTTGGACTGTTCTACAGCATCGCCTGGAAGTTATGGAACTTCTCGAGGAGTTCGCCATAGGTCTTGGTGGCTTCGAACTGCGGGAACTGGGCCACGATGGAGTCCGGTGCGCAGAAGAAGCAGCCCTTGTCGGCCTGCTTGAGCATGCCCGTGTCGTTGAAGGAATCGCCCGAGGCGAACACCTTGAAGTTCAGGTCCTGCAGGTGCTTCACGACCTTCGTTTTCTGGTCGGTGAGGCGCAGGTGGTAACCCTTGATCATGTCGTTTTCGACTTCCAGATTGTGGCAGAAGATCGTCGGGAATCCGAGATTCTTCATGATGGGGTAGGCGAATTCCTGGAACGTGTCCGAAAGAATAATCACTTGGGCTTCGTCGCGGAGCTGGTCCATAAAGTCGCGGGCGCCGTCGAGCAAGCCGAGGTTTGCAATCACGTTCTGGATGTCCGAGAGCTTGATGCCTTCGCGTTCGAGAATCTTGATGCGGCCCTTCATGAGCACGTCGTAGTCGGGAATGTCGCGTGTGGTAAGGCGCAGGTCCTTGATGCCCGTCTTTTCGGCGACGGCAATCCAGATTTCGGGGGCTAGGACCCCTTCAAGGTCCAGGGTAACGACACATTGCTTAGTAAACATAATTAGTAATCAGTGGTTAGTGGCTAGGAGAAGACTAGTTTCTCTCGTCTCTCGTCTCTCGTCTCTCGTCTATGATTGTTTTTAAATCATTTACGGTGATCGTGTATTTGGTGCGGCAGAAGTCGCAGATGACTTCCAAGTCCCTGCCTTCTTTCATGAGGTCTTTGAGGTCGGCCGTCTTGAGCGTGGCAAGCGTTGCCACCATGCGCTCGTGGCTGCAGGGGCAGTAGGCCTTCGGGTCGATTTCTCGGACGATGTCGATGTCGTAGGGCCCACGTAGCTGGTCCAGGAGTTCGTCGAGGTCGAAGCCTTCGGACTTGTACAGCTCGGGGAATTTCGGGAGGTTCAGCACGATCTGCTCGAGGATGGCGATGTCCTTTTCTTCGAGGTCGGGGAACGCTTCCACGTAGAATCCGGCGGCATAATCGAGCTTGCTCGGGTCGCTCGCGTTGAAGCGGGCTTCGATGCCCACCGCGGAGCGTGTCTGCTCGGATTGCAGCAGGTAGTAGGCGAGGTTCTGGCCCATCGATACGGAGGCCGCCTCGATGATGCTTTCGTGGATGCGCTTGCCGTCTTGATGACGCTGATGTTTTGCGGCACGAGCGCCGGTTCGTTGGCGCCGATGGCCAGGAGTTCGTCCTGCGGTATCATGGCACGGACGAGTCCCATCGGGGTCGAGTCGGACTGGATCTTCGTGATTTCTCCGCCGAACGTGGTGGAGAATGTCACTGTCCCCGGGAACTTGAGCGAGGCGCTAAGGAAAATGCTTGCGATGGAGTTCTCTGCCAACAGCTTGAGGGCGTAGCCCTTCGCGCCGTGGTAGGCTCCGATCTCGTTCATGGTGGAGGTCAGGTCGACGGCGATAAGGCGGAACGGAGTCTTCTTGCCGGTCGCCCGGATGATTCTATCCTTGAAATTCATGGCCCAAATGTAGAAATTAATTCTACCTTGCGACGACCTGCTTGCGGATGCGGTCTGCCGTTTCGGTGTCGGTTTCGGTGTCGGTCATGCTGGCGAGAGTCGCAAGAGCGAATTCCTCGGCGGTTCCGGCGCCACGGCTCGTGATGATGTTCCCGTCGACAACCACCCGGTCTTCCGAAAATTCTCGGCATACAAGCTCCCCTTTACAGCCGGGGAAGCATGTGCAGCGGCGGTCAATGAGGAGCCCGGCCTTCGAAAGAACGAGCGGTGCGGCACAGATGGCGAAAATCCACTTGTCCGCATCGTTCATGGCGCATACGGCCTTCTCGACATCGGCGGATGCGGCGAGGTTCTTTACGCCGGGCCCGCCACCGGGCAAGAAAATCCCGTCGAAGTCGGCGAGGTTTGCCTGGCCTAGCGTCGTGCTTGCCTGGACCGGGAGTCCGTGCGCTCCGGTGACATCCGTGGAGTTCTTGATGGATGCCGTGACGATTTCGCAGCCTCCGCGCTGCCACAGGTCGAACGGGACGACGAATTCAGTTTCTTCGAAACCATCTGCCAGGAGTGCAAGAATTTTCATAGGGATTCCTTTTTTTATATTTGTGAAAGAATATAGGAGGATTAGGCCAATGCTTAACAAGATAGCATATTTTTTGTTTTTCCTGATGGTCCTGCTTGCCGCATGCGGCGACAGCGGGAGTTCTTCGTTTGAAGAGCTGGAACAGGGGGCCGATGTCGACTCCAGTGCCGATGGTACGGACCTGTCCTCGGGGGCGCTGAGTTCTGGGGGAAAAATGTCCAGCAGTTCAAGTAGTGCCTGGTCCAAGAAAGATACGTTGTTTTATATCGATAAAATCTGCTACAATCGTGTAGATGGGCAGCATTCTCTTCAAGTGCGTTTCAAGACGGATATCGCCCAGACAAATGATGTCTACGTGTATTCGTTCTATAATTTTTCCGGAATGAAAGAAGGCCGATCTTGCGGATTTTCGGTGACTACGAGTTATGTGTATCTGACGGATAGTGTTAGCGAAAAAGGGTGGTTCAACGTAAACCTTGAACTCAAAGATATGAACCTTTATTCGGACAGAGAAAGCGAAACTCCTGGGGTTGCTGACTTTCATGTGATTTTCCTTAAGCCTGTTGCAGAAGATATCCATTATATAAAGGTTCCCATTGGATACAAAACCGAGATAAACGAATGTTTCGAGGTAGATTCTCTCGTTACCTTGTCCGATACGGCTAAGATTACGAAATTCAGAAGGTATGACTATTCTGATTCGTCCAGTATGGCGAAGGCGGATACGTTCCCGACATTGGATTCATTGAAAAAAGCCGGGTGTTATGATACGGAACGTTATTGCCAGGGAAGAAGAACGCATTACATTGACGAGTTGTCCAAGTACATTTATTGTTATTCGGGAACCTGTTCCGACGAACCCGTAAGCTACCCCGAAGTTTCGGATTATGTGATGCCGGCAGAAATGCCAATCGAGGGCTCGTTTACCGATCCGCGTGACGGAACGGTTTACCCGACGGTCACAATCGGCATGAACGTCTGGTTTGCGAAAAATCTGAACTATGCCGATTCCGTCAAGTATCCGAACCTTGCTGGGCATTCCTGGTGCTACAATAACGACGAAATGTATTGCGACAAGTTTGGACGCCTTTATGATTGGGCGGGCGCATTGAATCTGCCTGAAGCGTACAACGATAGCGCGCTGAAGCGGATGGAGTGGTATCAGGGCATTTGTCCAGAAGGCTGGCATGTCTCTACGGCGGAAGAATTTTCCAATATATGGCAATACTCGTCTCCATTAGTCAGTTATGACTGGATATATGTGGCGCGAGATGCGAATATCTGGGATAACCTGAAAATGACGGAGCACAACAATAAAACGGGATTCTCGGCCATGCCGGGTGGTTACCGTACCGAAAATGGCGAATATAAGGGCGTCGGACAGGAAACGACCATCCTTGTTACGGGAATGGTTGATGCCATTGTAGATGACAGGAGCCCTTCCAGCAACAATTTATGGCGGATCAAAAATACAGACACGAACGGTTTTAACGAGGGCGGCTCCAAAAAACGTGCCGCATCGTATATCCGCTGCGTCAAGGGCGTGGGTGTTGCCGATGCACGGCCCTATGTGACCCGATAGACCAGTCGATAGGGCGTCCTGTGGACATGAAATTTGTATATTAGGGAGAGTAATACTAAAGGGGTTACCTATGAAGTTCTATAGCGCTATGTTTCTTGCCGCATCTCTTGCCTTGATGGCCTGCGGTGACGACAGTTCTTCTTCCGGTCCGGCCGACGAAACCGGTTCTTCCGCAAAGGAAACGACGTCTTCGTCTTCCACGGACAAGCCGAAATCTTCCGATGACGGCTCCGCCAAATATGATTGTACTGTGAGCGGTGGCGTGAAGGTTCTGTATCCTGCTGGCGGCGAAGAATTCAAGATGGGTGACACCATCACCGTTATTTACGGTTCCGACGTTCAGGGTTCCGGTTACCGCTTCGCCTTCAAGGTGGATGAAGCTGATGCCGGCATGGACATGTTCAAGGGCTCCGTTGGTCCGGAATCTCCGGACGGAAAGACCTGCTACGAGCAGAAGGTCGTGCTTTCGGATGACTATGCCGAACCGTCGGACGAGGCTATTATCCGCGTGATTCCGTACGAACGCCAGAACAAAGGCGCCAATTCCGGGACCTTCAAGGTCAAGGAGTAATGAACCTCCGTTTCGACGACAGTTGCATCACCGTGGCCATCGTGGGCTGCGGTGGTTTTATCGGTAGCCACTTGCTCGACGCCGTGCTGGAACGTACCCGCTGGCGCGTATTTGGCGTGGATCTCGATTTCTACAGGCTGCAGCACCGCCTGAATGACGAACGGTGCGAGTTCCTGTGTGCCGATCTTGCCGAACCTGTCGTCGTGGAACGCATTGCGCAGTTCCCGCTAGTGGTGAACTTGGCGGCCATCTGCACGCCGAGCCGCTACATGGGGGAGGCGTGCGAGGTTATCCGCAGCAACTACGACCATCCTGCGGCTTTGGCCACGGCCTGCGCGAAGAGCGGCTCGTGGCTTGTCCATTTTTCGACTTCCGAAATTTACGGACGTACGGCGCCGGATTCCGGTGAACTGGAAGAAGATTCGACGCCTGCCGTGTTCGGGCCCGTTACCGCGAGCCGCTGGAGTTACGCGACGGCGAAACTTTTGGCGGAACGCTTTATCGCAGGGTTGCCGGATCTCAAGTGGACGGTTGTCCGCCCGTTCAATTTTGTCGGGCCCTACATGGACTTTATGCCGGGCGTGGACGGCGAGGGAATCCCGCGGGTGCTCGCGAACTTTTCGACGGCCCTGTTGCGGGGCGAACCCTTGAAGCTCGTGAACGGCGGCAAGGCTAAGCGCTGCTTTACCAGCGTGCACGATGCGGTAGATTTCTTGTTCGCGCTTTTTGCCGCTGGAGGTGCTGTCGCGATGGACGCTGGCTCTGGAACGGCCCCGGGTGTGCTTTCGCAGGCGTTCAATGTCGGGAACGTAGAGAACGAGGTTAGCATCGCGGAACTGGCCGGCAAAATGCGCTCGATTTTCGCGAAGGTGCGCGGTGTGGATGTCTCTACATTGCCTGAACCGCAAATCGTTTCGGGCGAGGAATATTACGGCGCGGGTTACGACGATTCGATGCGTCGCATGCCCTCGGTCGCGAAGGCGCAGCGCTTGCTCGGCTTCAAGGCGCGCATTCCGCTCGAGGTCGCTCTCGAAGAATCTCTTTCGTGGTTCGTGAAGCACTACGACACCGGCGCGTCATCCTGAGTTGATTATTGATGCGTCCTGATTACTTTATCTTTGTTCCCGCCTATAATGTCTCGCAGACTCTTGCAGATGTGCTGGGACGTATTGCGCCCGCAGTCATGGAACGCGCCCAAGTGCTTGTGATTGACGACGGCTCTAAGGACGATACCCGCGGGGCGTATGATACGTTTGTCGCGGGGATGGCCTGCGCGGACCGTCTGCATTACGAGTACTTCGAGAAGAATAGCGGTTACGGCGCGGTCGTCAAGCGCGGAATTGCCGCTGGCTTGGAATCGGGCGCGAAGTACATCGCGTGCCTGCATGGCGACGCTCAGTACCCGGCCGAACAGCTGGGTGAGTTTTTTGCAGTGCTTGAAAGTGAAGCGCATGGTATGCCTGCGGATGGCAAGATGCTTGCCCTTGTCCAAGGCTCCCGTCACGCTGTCGCGGGTGGTGCGAAAGCCGGCAATATGCCTTTGTACAAGCGCTTTGGCGGCGCATTCCTCACCGCGCTTGAAAATCTCGCATTCAAGCAGAAGCTTACGGACCGCCACAGCGGTTTCATCGTTTACAACGCAGAATTCCTGAAGACGCTCGACCTCGAAAAACTGAGCCCGAGTTTCGATATCGATTTGGAAATCATTTCCATTGCCGATGCCCGCGGGTATAGGTTGTCGGAACTCCCGATACCTACGCGCTATGCCGGCGAAAAATCCAACTTGAACGTAGTGACTTACGGCCTGCGCGTGTTGCGGCAGGTCATTCGCAGGTTCTTTCGCTAGTAACTAGGCGTTGCCGTGGTGCTTGTCGTGGTTGGGGCAGCCGCAGCCGCCCTGACCGTCGCAGTTTTCCTTGTGGCCTTCGCCGCCACATTCGCATTCGTGGCCTTCTTCGCCACACTTGCATTCGCCGTCGCCTTTGCCGCCGCAGCAGCAGTGGCCCTGCGGGTTCAGCTCCTCTTCGGTCGCTTCGCGCACGCTCACGACTTCGATGGCGAAGTTCAGGTTCTTGCCCGCGAGTTCGTGGTTCGCGTCGATCACGGCCTTGTCGCCCGCGACAGACTTCACGCGGATGGGCATCGGGCCCATGGGCGTCTGTGCGTAGAACATCATGCCCACTTCCACCTTGTCGACGCTTCGGCGGGGATGACCTTCACGTCGAACTTGTCGCCGACTTCGTGACCGACCATCGCGTTCTCGAGACCCACGACGATCATGTGGGCGCCCTGGATGTACTGGAGCGGTTCGCGGCCTTCGGAGGAATCGATGACGGCTCCTTCGTCGGAGGTGAGGGTGTAGTGCATCTGGACTACGGTCTTGTCGGCGATTTTCATGATTTTTCCTTGTATGGAGGGATTTAAAAGTGGGCTAAATATAAAAAAAGCCTCTCCGCCCGAGGGATATTCCAACTTGGAATAATGGTGTCTTGGGTTGTTTCTTATGATAATGTTTTTATTTGATTACATTCATGAAGACGTATTATCAAAAACTACCCTCAGGGTAAAGGAGAATCAATGGATTATAGGAAATTGGCCGTTCTCGGCTCCGCAATGGCGTTTGGCCTTTATCTGTCCGCCTGTGGTGACGACAGCAGCAGTGGCCCTGCCGGTGATGAAGGTAAGAAAACAGAAGGCAATAGCGAAGGCGGAGATATCCTTCTGCCCGATGTTTCTGGTGAAGGCTGTGATTTCAAGAAAGACGACAAGGTTTGGAGCTACGTTATGAACGTGGGCATGGAAGGTCTCGACAACAAGACCTACCGTTTCTACACGTATGGCGAAAACGGTTCCACCGATTCCACGGTAACCATCACCAAGGGCAGCACCGCTTCTGCGGCCTGTGCGTTCATTGACGGCGACAAGACGGAAGACAAGAGCGATGACAGCCGTCATGTGGAATGGGTCGAGTGCAAGGATGGCGTCATGTACACGATTGACGTGGTGGAAGACTTCTACCAGACGCAATCCCGTGACGGCGCCTTCGAAACGGTCATGAACCACTGCAAGACCGTGAACAACTTCGACAGGGAAGAAATCAAGGACCTTATTGATTCTGCCTTGAAGTCCTCCGATAGCAGTGGCGACAATGGCGATGACCCGGATGAACCGGAGGTTAATTCTTCGTCCAGCCAGGTCTCGGAACCGGAAGATGATTCCTCGTCCAGCATTTCTGCCGAAGTCAAGTGCGATTTCTCTAAGGATGACGATGTCTGGAATGTCTCCATAGCCGGCGTTTCGAATATGACCATTGAATGGACCGATAAGGGCGCCGTGATGGTGACAAAGACGGACATGCAGATGGCCGAACTGTGCGAAACGATGGCTCCGTCGATGAACGAGGATGGCGTGGAAGCCTCGTGCGACGGCTCGGTCCTTGTAATGAAGGATTCCAACGAACTAGCCGGTGCGACGAGAGACGAAATGTACGAAGAATTCTCGGCTATGTGTTCTGCCGAGTAGTCTAAAGCGATAGTTAACCTTTCTTGCGGTCTTTCCAGACGCTCTCGTTGAAGAGCTGTCCTTCGGAAAGGCCGTATTTTTCTTCTACGCCGGCGAGGCGGATGGCTTCGTCGATGGAAACCTTCCCGCGGATGGCCTGCGTGTAGATGAGCGCCTTGCGGTGGACCGTTTCGGCGTCTTCCTGGAGCATCTCGAGGCGGAAGTGGTTCACTCCGGCCTTTTGCAGTTCGGGCAGCAACTTGAGCGCGGACTGCGGCTTGCCTACGAACAGCGTGTTGCGGCATTCCGCGTCGCTCTGCAAAAAGTGACGTTCGCCTTTGTGGTCCAGAATTTCGACCTTGTGCTGGGTGCAAATCTTGCCGCATTCGGGGAACCGCCTGCCGGTTGTAAGCGCGCGGGCGAATGCGCAGTATTCGGAATGGAATGCGGGCATGTACTGGTGGAGCGTGAGTTCCATGCGGCTGCCGTCGATGTCTCCTAACAGGTCGAATAGCTGCGTGCTGTTCAGGTCCCACGAGGGGTGTAGCGTCTGTAGCCCCTGCGACAGGAGCCAGTCGTAGCTCAGTGAATTCGCGGCGTTCAGGCTGTAGTCGCCGGTGAGCGGGATGCCGCTTTCCTTGAGGATGGAGAGTGCACCGAGGTTACGGACCAGCGCAAAGTCGGGGCATAGCCGCAGGATGTTCTTGAGGTAATGGCTTTCGCCCGGCTTGTGGATGCGGAGCGTGGCCATGCCTGCCTTGAAACCGAGTTCGCGGATTTGCTCGAGCGACTCGTCGTATTTTACGCCCCAGTCAAAGTCCATGATGACGTTGTCGATGTCGAGGTTTTCGAGGGCGGCAATCTGCTCGGGACTGCGGACAAGGACGGAGATGACGGGACGCGCGTTTGCTGCGTTGCCGGTCGTGGACTGCGCGGCGGCCTTGCCAAACTTTACGCTGTTGAGGAGGGCGCGGCCCTTGATGGCGCTCGGGTTCAGTTCCTTCCATTCGCATCGCTTTGCGTCGAGTTGCTCGATGGCCTTCTGGCGTAACGTGCGCAGGAGTTTGCCCGGAATGAATGCTCCACGCTCAACGTTGACTTCAAGATTCTTGAGACTGTAGGCGGTCGCGCTCAGCCCCGAAAGTTCCTTCTGTGCGAGGT
>CADBLC010000139.1:10768-13916 GCA_902795385.1 Fibrobacter succinogenes
TCGCTTTCGACTTCGGCGCGGTTGCGCGGCACGTCGTAGACGGCGAGCTTGAGCAAACCGCCGATATTCCCCGAAAGCTCCATGTTCACGGGGATGCGCTTTGCTTGCTCGCGGTCGGTAAACGTCTTGCGTAATTCCTTTTCCAATGCGGGCGAGTCGTTGCGGTAAACCTTCATGCCTATAGCAATCTGGCGCGTATCGAAGTCGCGCCCGAATTCGAGCCGCAGGTACTTCGGGTCGCCGCGCTTGGTGTGGGGAAGGTGCGCTTCTTGCGATGCATATAGGCGGCTGCCGATACTTACGCCGAGGGCCGCATTTTCGAACAAAATGCCGTCACCTGACCGCGGTCCCATTCCCGCGGCAAAATCGTCAGCCAACATGTCGTCGAGCCCGACAATTACCTGCCCGCGTTCCACCTTCGCGACCGTTCCGAGGAACAGCCCGTGATGGTTGCTGAACGTACCATCCACAAGTTCCTGGTGGTTGTCACCGTCGAGCCAACCCGCTCGCAGGCCGCGGCTGAACAGGACTTCAAGCGGTTCCATGTCTTTGCCGTCGAGCGGGATGCGGTTCAACGCCTTGCGGTAGGCCTTCGCGACTGCCGCCACGTACTCGGGGCTCTTGAGGCGGCCTTCCACCTTCAGCGAATCTACGCCGATTTCTTCAAGTTCGTTTAACTTCGGGAGGGCGCACAAATCGTGCGGGCTGAACAGGAACTGCGCATCGGTATCGCGGAATTCCTTGCCGTCTACGAATATGCGGTAGGGGAGCCTGCAGCTCTGGGCGCATTGCCCGCGGTTCGCGCTTCGGCCGCCAAAATTTTCGCTGGTGAGGCACTGCCCCGAATAGCTCACGCAGAGCGCCCCGTGTATAAATACTTCGAGTTCGAGCGGGGTCGATTCCTTGATGCGTGCGATTTCCTTGAGCGAAAGTTCGCGTGCGAGTACGGCGCGGTTGAACCCGATTCCGGCGACCAGGTTAACGGCCTCCGCGCTTGCAAGCGTCATCTGCGTGCTCGCGTGAATCTCTTGCGTGGGCGCGATGGCGCGTATCAGGCGCGCAAGCCCGATGTCTTGAATGATAAAGGCATCCGGTTCCAGCGAGATGATTTTTTCAAGGAACTCGGGCAACTCCCGCAGCTCGCGCTCGAACACGAGGACGTTCATCGCGAGGAATGTGCGCACTCCGCGAAGCCTTGCGTAGCGGATCATGTCGTAGACATCGTCGAACGAGAAGTCTTCCGTTCGACCGCGCGCGTTCCAGTGCGGCACGCCAAAGTACACGGCGTCGGCGCCGTTTTGTACGGCGGCCTCGAGCATTTCGCGCGTCCCTACGGGTAAAAGCAGTTCCGGAGATTTCACGACGGGAATAATAGCAAATTAGACGATGGTATCGCCTTCGTATCCGAACTTTACGACCGCGCCGGAACCCTTGATTACAAATGCCTTCTTGTGTGCAAGCCCTTCGAGAATCGCCTTGTCGAGCGATTCGGAAGCGAGTTTCTTGTCGGATTGCCAACCTTCTGCATCAATGGTCGGCAGAGAATCCTTGTCGCCTGTAAAGCCTGAACGGATGATGCATACAGCCACGTAATCGGGATCCATCTCGTAGGTGGCTTCGTGGATAAAGGAATCGTCTTCGCCCGAGTCACTTTTTTCTGTAAAACGGGGCTTGTCCAGGTCGGCTCCCGACCTAGTTGATACAGACCCCGAATAGCCGGATCCTTTGAATCGATTCCAAAGTTCGTCGAGCATAATAACCTATAATAACAAGACTTTTCCCCTCTAATATATAGTTTTTTTCGTTGAAAATATCTACTATTGCGGGTATGAACGCGAAAAAACTTATTTTGTCAACAACTGTTTGCATTTTTGCTTTGGCGATGTCAACTATAGTTGCGTGCGGCGATCCCGCAGCCGAAGCGCAGATTGCACAGCTCACTGCGAGGAACGCCCAACTGGACAGCCAGATTCAGACGCTCCAGAAAACGCTTGATTCGTTGCAGGTGAAAACGGACTCGCTCTACAAAGTCCTTGTAGAACTTGACTTGGCCAAGTAACTAGTGCGCAAACCGCCTAGCGGTTCTTGTACATCGTCTCGTAATACTTTTCGTAGTCGCCGCTCGTGATGTTGTCCAGCCATTCCTGGTTGTCCAGGTACCAGCGCACCGTCTTCTCGATGCCTTCTTCAAATTGAAGCGAAGGCTCCCAACCCAACTCCTTCTGGAGCTTGGTGGAATCGATGGCGTAGCGCGCAATCGATGGCGTAGCGCGCATCGTGGCCCAGACGGTCGGTCACATAGGTGATGAGGTTCATGTCCTCGCCTTCGGTACGGCCGAGTAGCCTGTCGACAGTTTTAATCACGACCTTGATGATATCGATGTTCTTCCATTCGTTGAAACCGCCGATGTTGTACGTCTCGGCAATCTTCCCGTTATGGAAAATCACGTCGATAGCACGGGCATGGTCTTCCACAAAGAGCCAATCGCGAACATTTTCGCCCTTGCCGTAAACCGGCAGCGGCTTTTTGTGGCGGATGTTGTTGATGAACAGCGGAATGAGTTTTTCGGGGAACTGGTAAGGCCCGTAGTTGTTACTGCAGTTCGTCACGATGGTCGGCATACCGTAAGTGTCGTGGAAGGCGCGCACAAAATGGTCGGAGCCCGCCTTGGAGGCGGAATACGGGGAATGCGGGGTGTACTTGGTGGTCTCGTAGAAGAAGTCGTCACCGTAGGCCAGGTGATGTTCACTGGAGCTAGCCGTCGTGGTGAACGGAGGCGTGATGCCTTCCGGGTGATTCATCTTGAGCGCACCATAAACTTCGTCGGTAGAGATATGGTAGAAACGCTTGCCTTCGTACTTCTCGGGCAAGGATTCCCAGTAGAGTTTCGCGGCCTGCAGCAGCGAAAGAGTTCCCATCACGTTCGTCTTCGCGAAGGTGAACGGGTCCTTGATGGAACGGTCCACATGGCTTTCGGCAGCGAGATGGATGATGCCGTCAATCTTTTCGTCCTGCATGAGCTTGTAGAAAGCGTCGAAGTCGCAGATATCCATCTTCACGAACTTGTAGTTCGGCTTTCCTTCGATATCCCTGAGGTTCGCGAGGTTGCCGGCGTAGGTGAGCTTGTCGAGGTTGATAATCTTGTAT
>CADBLC010000140.1 GCA_902795385.1 Fibrobacter succinogenes
TACTATGCCGAAAATCTCGAGGTGTGGAAGGCTCTCGAGGATGCCTATGCGGCGGGCAAGTTCCGCGCCATCGGTGTGTCGAATTTCGATGTCGACGACTTGAAGAACATCATGGACGAATGTACCGTGATGCCCGCGGTCAATCAGGTTCGCGTGCACATTGGCCATGTCCCCTATGAGATTATCGAGTTCTGCGAACAGAACGGGATTCTGGTGGAGGCGTATTCGCCGAATGCCCACGGGAACCTCGCGAACATCCCCGTGATTTGCCAGATGGCCGCGAAGTACGACGTGTCCGTGCCGCAACTCGCGAGCCGATTTATTCTGCAGCTAGGGCTGTTGCCGCTGCCCAAGTCCACACACGGGGAGCGCATATTGCAGAATGCCGACCTCGATTTCGAGATTATGCCCGCCGACATGGCGGAGCTTTTGGAAATCGACGGGTTGTAGTTCCCTGGAAAAGTGTAAATTTGGAACATGAGTTTATTGAAACGTGCTTTTGCGAAAGCCGCCGCGATTCCCGCGGTGGCGCTCCTGCTTTGCGGGATTTCTTACGCCGAGGTGAACTTGGCTGTTCACAAGGAAGTGCTGCCCAACGGGCTTACGGTGCTGTTGCACCCGAACAAGCAGGCCCCTACGGTGAGCTGCCGTCTTTTTTATGTGACGGGCTCCGTGCACGAGGTGCCGGGCAAGTCTGGGCTTGCGCACATCTTGGAACATGAACTTTTCAAGGGCACCCACAAGGTGGGGATCCTGGACAGCGTCGCCGATGTTCGTTTTATGGCCGTGCAGGATAGCCTGCAGGCGCTCATTCGCCCGGCAAAACTTGCGGGCGACACCGCTACCGTCAAAAAGCTTACCGCCGAACACGATTCCGTGGTGAATGAACACCGCAAGATTTTTGTGAAAGACGAACTGTGGGGCGCCTACCAGGCCGCTGGCGGCACGGGCCTCAACGCGTTCACGACCGACCTCATGACGGCCTACATCGTGACGCTTCCCAAGAATAAGATTGAGCTGTTCATGTGGCTCGAATCCGACCGCATGCAGAATGCGGTGCTCCGTGAATTCTATTCCGAACGCGACGTGGTGCGCGAAGAGCGCCGCATGCGTTACGACGACAAGCCGACGGGCCGTTACTACGAGACGCTCAACTCGCTCATATACGAGGCGTTCCCGTACCGCGTGCCCACCATCGGTTGGCCGAGCGACATCGCGAACCTTACCCGCGAAATGGCCGACGAACATTACCGCAAGTACTACAAGCCGCGCAACGCCATCCTGGTGCTGGCGGGTGACCTCGATACTACCGCGACGATGCAGATGGTCAAGAAGTATTTCGGGGCGATTCCCGCGGGCGAAGCGTTCCCGCCGCTCACGGTGCGTGACCCCGAGCAGGTGGGCGAGAAGCGCTTTACGCAGGTGCGCCCTGATGCGCCGAACCTCTACACGCTCGTGTTCAAGACGCCGGAAGTCGGCGACCCCGAAATATATGCGCTCGATATCGCCGAAGGCGTGCTGAACGGCCGCTCGGGCCGACTCTACAAGCGCCTGGTGGAACAGGAAAAGCTCGCGGTGGGCGTGAGTGCTGGCAACAGCCCGAACAAGTACGTATCCGAGTTCTCCGTGCGGGTGAACATGCGCCCCGATGCGGACCCCGCCAAGGTCGAGAAGATTGTGTGGGAAGAACTCGAAAAGCTCAAGAACGAGCCTGTGAGCGAACGTGAATTCCAGAAGGTCAAGAACCACGCCTACGCCGGCCTGGTACGCAGCTTTACCGACATGGAAAACGTCGCGACGATGCTCGCCTGGTACGAGATGTACGGCGACTACCACATCTTCCTCAACTGGGCCGGGGAACTCGAGAAGGTTTCTGCAGCGCAGGTGCAAGAAGCCGCCAAGCGCACGTTCCTCCGCGAGAAGAGCGTCGCCGGGTTCCTGCTGAAGAAGTAGGATTGGAAAAAATAAAAAGGGTTAAAGGAGAATATCATGAAAAAATATCTGTTTGCTTTAGGCGCGGTGTCCGCGTTGATTCTTGCGGCCTGCGACGACAGCTCGTCCAATCCGTTCCAAAGCGGAGGGGACGATCCTTCTGTTGAAAAGGGAAGCAGCGGCTCGCGTGGCGACGGCAGCTCGGATAGCAAAGGAAGTTCCGGAAGCAAGGACGGTAGCTCCGATAGCAAGGGCGGAAACATCGGAAGCCTAGACATCAAAAGCATAGACGATGTCCCGAAAGACAAGAACGGTACTTATTATTTTGACGGCAACGAGGTGTCGGTCGAGGTGGGCTCGATAACTTCGCTAGGCCCTGAAAGCAATATATGCATTGCGACATTTGAAGGCTCTACGGGAGTATGTGTTGCCGAAGATGAGCGGACATATACTTGGAAACCTGTAAAATCTAAAACACAACAAATGGACTTGGTTCTTGTCGATGGTAAATTGCAAGTTAATTCCGAAGGTGTTACGCTTATATTTACGGGAAATTCCGACGGAAAAATAGAAGGGACATGGAGTCTTGAAGGCGCGGAAATGAGTGGGGAATACTTCCCCCTTGAGGATATGATGGGGGTCCTTTCCTCGACCTACGAGATTACGCAGGAGAAATATATCATGACGACTGTCTATGAGGGGGAGCTTGCCACTAATCCGTTGGTCCTTGGACGTTCGTACTTTTTGCAGTACATTTATAATATGTTGACCGGTTCTGAATATCCCCTGTATGTAGAGGATTTGTATGAATCGTATTTCTTGAATCTGTTCCCTGCTGGGGATGCGCTACGGGAAGACGTGACTGTTCTGGAGAATTCGGATAGCAGCCAGACGTTTGTTTTGAACGGAACGACGTACACGGTCACTGTCGATAGCGTTGCTAGAAAGACGACTGGTGGCAGGGAGGTGTTTGTTACCGTGGCAACCGAAGAAAAAACTTGCGAATGGCACGAAACTGATTGGGAAGTAACCCAGGACCTGTGCAAAAACGAAAACTGGGACCATCTAGATTTCGACAAGAACGCTTCTTCTGAATACGGTCAGGTTGTCAGCACCTACTGGGAAGGCAACAAGAAAGACTTTATCAAGTGTATAAAGAGCATCGCGACACTCCCAAAGGATTCGATTGAAGAATAAAAGAAAAACGCTCCCGGTTAGGGAGCGTTTTTAGTTAGTCGTAAATTTGATTAGTCGTTAATCATTCTTTCGTAGAACTTGCGGTACATGTCCTTCTCGTCGGTCTTGCGGACGGCGATAGCGTCTTGCGGGTGACGGTTGAGCATGCCCGTAATCATCTGCGGAATGATGTAGCCCCATTCGTACTTGCTGTGCAGCGGCAGGAACAGTTCCTGGATGGCGTCGAGAACCGGACGCAGGTCGTATTTGGGGTTCTTGAGGAAGCTGAGCAAAAGTTCGGTGGTGCAGTTGCCTGCGCCGCGTCCCATGCCCGACACGGAACCGTCGAGGTAGTCCACGTGGTTGATGATGGCCTGGATCGTGTTGCTGAAGGCGAGCTGCTGGTTGTTGTGACCGTGGAAGCCGAACTTCTTGCCCTTCACGATTCCCTTGTAACGGGCGAGTTCCTTGTCGATGTCTTCCTGGTAGAAGGCGCCGAAACTGTCGACGAGGTAAAGCACGTCGGCGTGGCATTCTTCGTTCACCTGGTGGAGCGCTTCGTCGAGTTCCGGACCGCGGTCACGGCTCACGGCCATGATGTTGAGGGTGGTTTCGTAACCCATGTCGTGGAAGGCGTTCACCATGCTGATACCCTTGTCGATGTTCTTCACGTAGCTTGCCACGCGGAACATCTGGTAGGGGCTTTCGGAGGCGGGCTTCACGGCGTCCATGTTCACGCGGCCTACGTCGGCCATCACGGCCATCTTCATCTTGGAATCGATGCCGTCCTTCACTTTCCACAGGAGGTCGTCGTCACAGAACTTCCACGGGCCGTATTCCTTGGGGTCGAAGAGTTCGGGGGAGTTCTTGTAACCCATTTCCATGTAGTCGATGCCGGCTGCGGTGAGGAGTGTATAGAGGCGGCGGACGAATTCCAGGGAGAAGTCGTGCTTGTTGACGAGGCCGCCGTCGCGGATGGTGCAGTCGAGGACTTTGATGCTTTCGTAGTACATGGTTAATTCCTTTGTTGTGCAGGCAAACATAGATTCTGGAAAGGCGATGGTCAAGCGGGTGAGAACGAATAAATTGAAATATGTGCATAATTAACGCAAAATATACGTAGAATAAATAGAAATTGGCCAAATTTAGCTGAATTTGGATGGACTGTTGTGCCGATAATTCGATTATTGGTGGCGGTATGTATCAAGAACGGCTAGGACTGGCTCTTTAGGAACGGGGCTGAACTTGTGGAACCTTTCCATGTACCTCTTATTTAACGCATAATATGCGTAGATTAAAATCACGAAATATTGGCGGATACCTTGTTCTCGGTCCTTTTTCGACATCATTAATATAGATTTGGGTCATGAAAAGAAAACTATTCCCCGTACCATTCATGTTGGCCCTCGCTGCAGGCAGCGCCTGGTCCAATTCCTTCTTCTACTACAACCAGGTCGGCTACGACGCCGACAAGCCCATCAGCATCATTGTCAAGAGCGATAGCGAACTTGAAGGTGCTGAGTTCAAGCTGATGTCTAGCGGCAATGCCGTCCAGACGGGTACGCTTTCGAAGGGTTCCAATCCGGACAATTGGGTGAACAATGGAAAGTTCTACGTCGCGACTCTCGACAGGGGTGTTGCCGCAGGTTCCTATACCTTGCAGATCACCGAGAACGGACAGCCGGTAAACTCGGGCGAATTCAAGGTGGCCGAAAATGCTCTCGCTGAGTCTACGCTCGGTGCGGTGCTCGACTACTTCTACGACGACCGCGCGACGAATTCGCAAATCGTGGCGTGGGATTCCAAACTTCCGGTGTACAA
>CADBLC010000141.1 GCA_902795385.1 Fibrobacter succinogenes
CGCGCGAAGGCACACTTCTCGAGCCAACTGTCGATGGCGGCAATCGTCTCTTCCTTCACGCCGAGCTTAGCGAGTTCTTCCTTCATCTGCGGGCGGGTCATGCCCTTGAATTCCAGATTGGTACGGTCGCTCAGGTAGTCGATAAGGCCGTTCTCGAGCGCGGCGTAGAGAGCCTTGGCGTCACCCTTCTGCAGAGCCGCGCGGGCGTTCGCAAAGCGGGCCTTGAGCATCTTGTCGGCCTTGCCCTTGCGCTGGAGTGCTGCGTCACTGCCCAGCTTGCGGCGGCGTGTGATGACGACGTTCGCAAGGATGTAGAACGGGATGGCCGCGGCAAAGATAATCCAGAAGACTATGTTCTTGTAGGGGTGCGCGGTTTCGCCCGATTTGCCTACAGCATGGATGTGGCGGATGTCGGAACCGAGCGACTCGATTTCTTGCTTTTGCACGGCGGCAGGGCCTTGCGCGGCGGCATTGGCCGGGGCCTGGAATACCATTTCGGCGCTGGCGTCACCCTTCTCGACTTCTATAGTCCAGGGGCCCGCCGTCGCGGTTTCGTATTTCTTCTTGGCGGGGTTGAACCAGCTGTAGCTTATTTCTGGGATGGTGAACTGCCCCTTCTTTTTGGGGTAGAGGAACACGCGGATTTCTTTGCTGGTAATGACCTTGTTGCCAGCGATCTTCTTCGAGATGTTGTTCTCGGGCGGAACGGAGCGGAAGTCCCCGAAGTCGGGGAGCTTGGGGTCGGTGATGGTGCCCGGCGTTCCGTCGCCCCTGATGTTGATGGAAAGCGTGAGCGCTTCGCCCACCTTGAGGTTTGTGCGGTCAAAATCGGCGGTGAACTTGTAGTCGCCCACCATGCCCGAGAAGTTTTCAGGCTTGCCTTCGGTGGGGAGCGGCTTCACGGTAATGTTGATCGTGGGGGAGGTGGCTTCCGTCTCGATGGATTCCTGCTTGATGGTGCGGCTGGAGAACGACATGCCTCCCATCTGCTTCTTCTCTTCGACAACTTTGGGCTCGCCGCGCTTGGTGTACTTGAACTTGAACGGCGGAATCTGCAGGTTACCGCTCTTGGTGGGGCTCAGCCATGCGAACTTGGCGCTGGCCTGCATCTCGCGGCGGCTTCCTTCGACGGGCTTGAACTCCATGTTGTTCAAGTCGCTGCGGTGCACGATGAAATCGTTGCCGGTGCTCATGTCGGTGGCCTGGAGGCCGCCCTCGAAATGTTCGTAGGTGTGGAACCCGAGCGTCACGTAGAACTGCTCGCCTTCGTAAATCGTCTTCTTGCTCGCGGTAAGGCTTACGGTGAGGGCGTCGTCGGTAAAGGCGCGCTGCACGTTCACGGGAATCTTGCCGCTGATATTCTGGACCTGGCCGTCGATTTCCCAGTTAATATTACCTACGTTAAGCTGGCCCGTCTTTTTGGGGGCCCTCATCTTGAAATTGTAGACTCTCGCCTTGTAGCTCCTGCCGCCCCCGTTAAAAAAGGAGTTGAACATGTCTTCCATGCTGGGGCGCATCACCTGGTCGCTACTGTCGAGCCCGAGGAAGGTAAACCCGTTTTGGGCCTCTATCTGGGGGACGCCCCTGTTTTCGGGGAGTTCCTGCAGGGGCATCACCAGTTGCAGGCCGAATGTCTGCCCGGCTTCAATGCGCTCCCGGTCCAGTTGGAGGGAGGGGCGGGCTTCAAGGATGGCAACTAAGGATAAACAGGTCAACAGGATTCGTTTCATGCCCCCAAATTTACCAAAAATGCGGCCTCGCGATTGTTTTGGCAGTGTTAAATATCTGTCATTCTTTTTGGGGAAGGCTGGGCCTTAATTGGCCGAAAATCATAAATATATATCTTTTTTACCCTTGACGCGTTAGTAAAATTTTGTTAATATTGGCGCGCCGTTCGAAAAAAGGACAAAAACGGGCGACAAAACGCAAAAATAAAGGATAAAAAGGTCAATATGTACTGCATTCTCGCTGCCCTGCTGGTCAAGAGCTTCAAGAAGTACGCCAAGCGCGCCTAATCGCCGCCCGGCCCAAATTTCAAAAAATCTCTCCCAAGTGGTAATCGCCGGTCAAGCTGAACAAGCTGGCCGGTGTTTTTTTATAGAGAAGTCAGTTTGAAGATTCTTAGTCGAAATTCAGGCTTCGTCTGTACGGGGTGAAGCCTGCGTTGCGGATAAATTCTTCGGCCTCTTCGATGGTCGTGAGGCCATGATTCTGGAGCACGTTTTCTTCAATCACGATGCTGTTGATGTCGTCGGCACCGCAGTGCAGCCCGAGTTCGCCGAGCGAGAGTCCCATGCCCAGGAGCGAGACTTCGATATGCGGGATGTTATCAAGGTACAGGCGGGAAAGCGCCAAAAGCTTGAGGTATTCGTCACCGCGTACGTGCCGGATGGGGAACTTGTCCGTTTGCGGCTGGAACGTCCACACCACAAAGCTCTTGAATCCGCCGGCGATGTCCTGCGTTTTGCGCACGTAATCCAGATGCTCGATGATTTCTTCGGGCGTCTCCACGCTGCCGAACACGATGTTCGCGCTGCCGGGGAGTCCCTTCTTGTGGCAGGCGGCGAGCGTGTCGCACCACTGCTGTGCGGGGAGCTTTTTGGGGCTCAGCATTTGGCGCATGCGGTCGGAGAGGATTTCGGCTCCGGCGCCCGGTACGGACGTTAGCCCGGCTTCCTTGAAAATGTCGAGCAGTTCGTCCAAAGTAATCTTGTTGAATTCGGCGATGCGCACGAGTTCCACCGGCGAAAAACCGCGCACCTTTACGCCCATCTCTTGCGTGAGCATCTTGAGCACATCGGTGTAGTAGCTCAGCGGGATTTCTCGGTTCACGCCGCCCTGCAAAAAAATCTGGTCGGCGCCTTTGGCCTTGGCCTCGAGCGTTTTTTGGCGGATTTCGTCTAAACTAAGCACGTAGGCTTCGGGGCTCTTGGCGGGCCTGCAAAAACTGCAAAAACTGCAAGTGACCTCGCATACATTCGTGTAGTTCACAATGCGGAACGCGGTATAGCCCACCTTGTTTTCGGGGTACATGCGCCTGCGCACCTTGTCGGCGGCCTCGGCAACGCTTGTCCACGGGGCGTTCTTCAAAATGTCGAGCGCTTCGGCCGGGGTAAGGCGGTTCCCGTCAATCGTTTTTTGCAGTTTTTTGTCCATTCTTGACATAAAATAGGTTTTTTGACGAAAAATGTAAACGCCCGCCGTGGACTTATTGTCCACGACAAGTTGAAAAAAGTGTGTGCCAAATCACGCCCGATAAGGTATCTTGATATATACAAAAAGAGGATGTTTGGTATGAACAAATTACTAATGACAGGAATGTCGTTTGGCCTAGCTATGGCCATTTCGGCAAGTGCATTCACAATCACGGGCAAGGTTAGCGACGAGGGCGGCAAGGCCGTCCGTAATGCGTCTGTCGCCCTGCTCACCAAGGGACTCCGCACCGAAACCGACGCAACCGGTGCATTTACGCTCCATCAAGACGAACCCGACGAGGGCGGCGCCATAGACGCCCTGGTGCCGCAGAATTCTGCGGTGGGTTACCTCTCCGTGAACGGCGGGGTGCTCTCGTTCTCGCAGGGCACAAGCGCCCCGGTGCAGGTGCAGATTTTCGACATGATGGGTAACCGCCTGCTCAAGCAGACTCTTTACGGCTCGGGCACGGTCGACATGAACGCCTCCGTGAAGGCGGAGGGTGTGTATTTTGCCCGCGTAAGCGTAGGCAGCGCCCAACAGACGTTCAAGTTCACGGCCGACGGCAGCTTCAATGCGGCATTCGGCAAAACGACTAGCGCCAAGGCGCTCCTCAAGGTGGGCGACCGCGACAACCTGCAAGTTGTTGCCGACGGTTTCGATACGCTCACGGTCAAGCTCGACAATCTCGACACGACTCTTGCGCTCACGCTCAAAAAATCCGCTCCGCCGCAGCCGCAGTACGAATACGGCTGGGGCCTCAAGAACGATCCGGTGCCTACGCGCGGTTGCGGCAAGGACACCAGGCTCGACTACAAGTACCGCGGCGACAAGCCCTACATTGATTTCAAGTGGAGCAAGGGAACGCGCACCGTGCGTATCGATATCCCCAAGAGCTACGACAAGAACAAACCGTACAAGCTCATCTTTGGCATGCAGTGCATGGGCGGCTGGGCCGGCGGCGTGCAGGACGAAGGCTACTATGGCCTGAAGCCGTTCGATAAGGAAGAGTCGGTTATCTTTGTTGCGCCCGAAGGCAACGGTAACCAGGCGCCCTGGGCACAGGATGACTACTTGCTTTTTGACGAACTCCTCGCTTACCTCGAAGGCAATTTCTGCATCGACTCCAGCCGCGTGTTCTCGACAGGCTTCAGCTACGGCTCCATGTTCAGTAACGGGCTTTCGTGGAACCACCAGGATGTACTCCGCGCCGTGGCCGTGTACGAGACTGCCGAACGCAATATCTGGTTGCCGCAGCGCCAGAACAAGGGCATCGGTTGGATGGGCGTGCTCGGCCTGCAAGACAACCTTTGCACTCCTGACATGGGTCGCGCCGCTCGCGATATCATCTTGACGCTCAACTCCGAAGGCGGCAAGGCTAAGAACGAACGTGCCCAGGAATACGGCGGCAACGGCCCGCACGTATGCTACGACTACACGACTGTCGAAGAACGCTTCCCGGTCCGCTGGTGCACGCAGAACGGCGGCCACATCTGGGACCATAAGGATCCGGGCCAGAACAAGTCCTGGGTGCCCGAAACCACGTGGGATTTCTTCAGCAAGTTCTAGCGAGAATTTCTTTTCCACACTCCTCGAGCCTCCCCGACTTACCGGCCGGGGAGGTTTTTTGTTGCTGCTTTTATGTTGCGGCGCGGGCGATAACTTTCTACATTTGGGCGCATGGAATTCAAGCGCTTTGAAGCTTTGATTGAGATGTACCCGCAGGTGCAGATTTTGAGGGCGAAGACCTGGACAGGGTCATTACGCATTTTTTGAACCAGCGAGAAAACGTATCCACGATGTCGGAAGCGATGCAGCGGAAAATCCAGCATGCGCTCGCTCCGTTTTTCCAGCAGCGATTCATCAGCCTGCATGACGAGGAAGCTCCGCTGGTGCGGCACCTGCTTTTGAAAAAGAAATTCTTCTTGCAGACGGATCGCTACATCGACGATATGGCCTGGCCGGAGACCGACCCGGACAAGCTGGAAGATGCCTTGAAGATTGCCGACCTTTCGGAAGAGATTCTGGACCGCAAGCTTTTGAGCCTCTCGAATGGCGAACTGCGTCGTGTGCTGCTTGCGCGCATGTGGATGGAGAAGCCCGAGTGGGTTTACTTTAACGATTTGTTCGGCGGGCTCGATCCGGAGTACCGCAGGCACCTTGCCGCAAGCGTGGTGGAACTCTGCAAGCGCCCGCCCCGAAATTCCGGCGTTCGTATATGCGAACAAAACGTTCACGCAGTACGTGGGCGAGTTGCCGTCCGAAGTCGCGAAACCCAAGTTCTCGAAAGCCGAGCTGAGTGATTACGAGATCGTGGTGCTTGGACCAAAGAGTCATCCTGGGTGCGAAGCGGCCGGGATCCATACTGTTGGATACAAGCACTCGTCATCCTCGAAGCGAAGCGAAGGGGAAACATACGGTTATAAGCAAGCGCTTGGACAAAACGTTATGGATCCTCCTTCGGAGGATGACGGGTTCCAGGATGACGCGGGCAAAATTCTCTTCGACCTTAAAAACGTCAACGTCCAATTCGGCGACACGACCGTGCTCAAGAACCTCAACTGGACGGTGCGCAAGGGCGAACACTGGGCGGTGATGGGGGAGAATGGTGCCGGCAAGAGTACGCTCCTCGGGATGCTCACGGCCGACCACCCGCAAATCTACAAGAACGATATTACTCTCCTGGGCGAACGTCCGGGGCACGGCCTC
>CADBLC010000142.1 GCA_902795385.1 Fibrobacter succinogenes
CCTCTTGATGCCCGGAATCTTCTTGAGGCCGGCCATGTCGATTTCGTTGTCGAAGTGGCCGATGTTACCGACGATGGCGCGGTGCTTCATCTTGCTCATTTGGGCGGCGCTAATGATGCCGGTGTTGCCGGTGGTGGTCACGAAGATGTCGGCCATGCTCACGACTTCGTCGAGGGTCTTGACTTCGTAGCCTTCCATGGCGGCCTGCAGAGCGCAAATCGGGTCAATTTCGGTGATGATCACGCGAGCGCCCTGACCACGCAGGGACTGGGCACAGCCCTTACCCACGTCGCCGTAGCCGCACACAACTGCGATCTTGCCTGCCATCATCACGTCGGTGGCGCGGTTGATGCCGTCGATGAGGGAGTGGCGGCAGCCGTAGAGGTTGTCGAACTTGGACTTGGTCACGGAATCGTTCACGTTGATTGCCGGGAACTTGAGGCGGCCGGCCTGTGCCATCTGGTACAAGCGATGCACGCCGGTAGTGGTTTCTTCGGAAACGCCGCGGAGAGCTTCGCGGGCGCGGGTCCACTGCTTCGGATCTTTTTCGAAAATCTTTTTGCAAGTGGCGAGGAACACGCCCCATTCTTCGCTGTCGGTAGCGGGGTTGAATTCAGGCACCTTGCCGGCGTCTTCGAATTCGGCGCCGCAGGTCACGAGCATGGTAGCGTCGCCGCCGTCATCCACGATGAGGTCGGCGGTCTTGCCGTCGGGCCACACGAGGGCCTTGGCGGTGTTTTCCCAGTATTCTTCCAAGGATTCACCCTTCCAGGCGAACACGGGCACGCCCTGCGGGTTCTCGATGGTGCCCTTCTTGCCGACCACGACGGCGGCGGCAGCGTTGTCCTGCGTGCTGAAGATGTTGCAGCTGACCCAGCGCACGTCGGCGCCGAGGTCCACGAGCGTCTCGATGAGGATGGCGGTCTGCACGGTCATGTGGAGGCTGCCCATGATCCGGGCACCGGCGAGCGGCTTCTTGCCTGCGTATTCCTTGCGGAGAGCCATGAGGCCCGGCATTTCGGTTTCGGCCAAATCGAGTTCCTTGCGGCCTTCGATCGCGAGGTTGATATCCTTGATTTTGTATTCCATAAGTATTCCTTTTGGGCGCAGCGTAAATTGCACCGCTTTTATCTATGCATAAATATAGTTATACGCATATAGCCCGTCAACCCGGGGGTTCGCGGGGGCAAATCTTTTCCGTTGTTATAAAAAAGTATGATTCGGCTCTATTGTGCGATTTTCGCTTTTAAATTAAATTTCGGATGTATGCCGCCGATTACCGACTATTTGGATTATCGCATCTTTCTGCACGATTATTACGAGGAGCAGAAGGCGATATCTTCGTTTTCGTGGCGTTCTTTTTCAAAATTGGCCGGATTTTCGTCGTCGGCGTACCTCAAGCTGGTTTGCGACGGCAAAACGCGCTTAAGCAAGGTGGGCGCGGTGCGCGTGGCCGCGGGCCTCAAGTTCTCGAAAATCCAGACGGAGTACTTTTGCACGCTGGTCCACTACTGCGATTCGGACAACGCCGTAGAAAAAAAGGCGGACCTGAAAAGGCTGCAGGATATAGCGAAGAACAGCAAGGTGCGCATTGTAGGGAGCGACGCCTGCAAGTACTTTGAATCGTGGTGGAACCCGGTGCTGCGCGAGCTGGTGACGCTTATGCCGGGCGCTACGGCATTGCAGATTTCGAACATGCTGTACGGCGGCGTGACCCGCGTAGACGTGCAGGAGGCGCTCGACTTTTTGGTGGAGGCGGGCTTTTTGATGCGCGTCTCTACGAATACCTACGAGCAGACGGACATGGCGATTTCGGGAGCGTCGGATGCGATTCCCAAGGCTATCCGTTCCATGCACAAGCACATGGCTATTTTGGCGGCCAACATGATCGACAGCCTCCCCAAATCGGAGAGGAACGTTTCGGGGCTCACGATTGCCGCGAACAAGCATACTTACGAGCGCGTGGTGAACGAGCTCAACATTTGCCGCAAGAAAATTGCGTCGATTGTCACCAACGCCGAAGACGCCAACCGCATTTACAGGGTGAACCTGCAGATGTTCCCCGTCACCAAGGAAATTACTGATGAATCGTAGCTCCCGCTGGGCTTTGTTTTTCTTATTTACATGCCTTTTTTCTGCATTCTTTTTTGCCTGTACCAAGTCCGAAGACAAGCAGCTTGCTTCGGGCTATACGGAAGAGGGCAACGCGGATAACACCCTGGACTCCACGGTGGCCAAGGTGCTAAAAACGTGGGAGCCGGTGGTGACCGTGGACTCCGTGCAGCGCAGCGGTACGGGCGAGAACGAGGGCAAGTCGTGGTACGAGGTGAACTTTACTACGGACGGGCAGGAGTTCTATTCGCATTCGGGCGGCGGCGTGGAAGAGTCCGTGTCGTACGCCGTGATGATTTACGCCGAAGAGAATGCCGTGCGCCTGAATCTTGAAACCGCGAGCGCGCAAAAATCCGTTTCGCAGGTCCTTACGCGCGACTCGCTGCAGGCCGTGGTGACGGACCGCTTGGACAACTCCTATAGCGGCGAGGGCGTGGAGGCGGCGTGCCGCACGGACTCGCTTAAATTCGTGGAGGGCTGCTCGGGCGAGGGTACCGAATTCGTGAACCAGTTCGGGGCGGGCGCCTGTACCGAACTGCACCTTGTATGTATCAGGAAGCTCTCGAAGCCCACCGTAAACGCGCAGGACTACCTGGTGGCTACGGCACAGACATGGATTGAGCAGTACGGCGACCAGTCGGTGATGGTGGACCCCCGTGACGGGCAGGTTTACAGGACGGTGGAGATTAACGGGGTCACCTGGATGGCCGAGAACCTGAACTATGCCTACCGCGCGCCCACGACGCTGTGGGATTCTACGAGTTTCTGCTATAACGACGACCCGGCCATGTGCGAGAAGCACGGGCGCCTTTATACTTTTGCCGCCATTGTCGATTCTGCCGGGCTGCTTAGCGATGCGGCCAAGGGTTGCGGCTACCAGATGATGTGCAATCTGGGGCGCAACGTGCAGGGCATTTGCCCCGACGGCTGGCGCATTCCGAACTACGACGAGTATACCACGTTGATCGAGGTGATGGGTGACGAGGGCATTGCCGGGCGCAACCTTAAGGCTGTGGAATACGGCGGTACGGATTCCGTTGGGTTCTCGCTGTTGATATCGGGGCGCCACATCGAGTTCGAGCGCATGTCGGATCCCGAGTCCGAGAGCCTGTATGATTTCATGGATAACGCTGCCAATTATTGGACGATAACGGAATCTACATCGGATGCAGTTTTGGCTTACAGGTTCTTTGCTGATTACGATTATGTGGGGCAGGATATGTGTTCCAAGTATATTGCGCACCCGTTGCGTTGCGTGAAAGGCGAAGCGTCGAGGCTTGCTCCCGGTCAATTTGCCCCGGAGGCGGTGGTGAAGGGCACGTTTACGGACAGCCGCGACGGGAATGTGTACAAGACCGTGCAAATCGCTGACCAGGTGTGGATGGCCGAGTACTTGCGCTATGCGGCCGACGGTGCGGCCGTTTGCTACGATAACCTTGAGGAAAACTGCGCTAAGTACGGCATGCTCTACCCGGCGGCTAATCCGGAAGATTCCACGGAAAACGGGCATATCCAGAGTTACTGCCCCGATGGTTGGCGCTTGCCGTCGATGGCTGAATACATGGAATTGGCTCAGCAAACGGGCCCGAACTTTTCTGGCCTCAAGTCTACCGAGGGCTGGACGATGAATGCGGGGACCGACGAATACGGGTTCAACGCCTTGCCGGGTGGTCGCGGACAGTTGAGTGGTGATACGTTGGAGTTCAGCGATATAGGCGAACAGGCATTTTTCTGGTTGTCGACTTATTACACCTCCCGAGACACGACTTATGTGGCTGTCCCGCCTTTCACGGGCCCTACGGCGAAGTTATCGGGCTACGAGCTGGTGAAATTCAACACCTACGGCTATATCCGTTGCCTGCAAGACCAGTAGTGAGTTTGTATTAAAAAAGGAAAAGGTTTCCAGTTTTGACACTGGAAACCTTTTTTATTGAGGTGTATGCCGAATTAGATGTTAAAGGTTGCCGCAGGTGGCGCCTTCTTCGTAGAGGTACGTAGTGACGCCCTGATCGCCGCACTTGGCCGTTGCACCGGACGGGCAGCCAGAACCGCGTTCAGCGGTGTAGTTTGCCGTGTTGGAGCAGCCCAGCATGTCGA
Organism: Fibrobacter succinogenes; assembly: GCA_902795385.1. Taxonomy (GTDB): domain Bacteria; phylum Fibrobacterota; class Fibrobacteria; order Fibrobacterales; family Fibrobacteraceae; genus Fibrobacter; species Fibrobacter succinogenes_P. The sequence continues at coordinate 4,210 of CADBLC010000142.1, forward strand.
TGTACGTTTCGTCGGATTCAATGCACTGCTTGCTGGCGGGCATGAATTCAGTAGCCTTGTAGTTGTAGGTGCAGGAGGCGGTGCCGCCGGCAGAAGAGGAATCGTCGCCACAGGCGGTGAGGGCGGCAGCGAAACCGATGATTGCGAGGAGAGAGAGTTTTTTCATGGTGTGTGTCCTTTTTGGGGTGAGAGTTAAGTTTGTATGACAAAAATAGGTTGTTAGTGATACTATCGTTAAATTTGCAGGGGTGTTTTTTTGATAAAAAATCTTACAGAAATCTTATTTTAGGGGATAAAAAATGTATATGAAATTTGGCGTTTCATATACGAAAAAACTCCGGCCTTTTAGACCGGAGTTTGTTTGCGTTTAAGCTTGTTCTTAGTACTTCTGCTTGAGCACGTCTGGGCATTCAACTTCGACGTAGTTGTGCATCGGGTTGCCCGCCGCGTGCATCCATTCGGCGAGGAACATGCATCCCTTCTTGGCTTCGGCATCGCTGCTGAACACGCTGTTGCACTTGTTCTTGAGGCAGGTCTGCGTTGCGGCAGCCTTGTAGTCGGATTCCTTTTCGCAGTCGCTCAGGAGGCCACCGTACTGTTCGCCCTGGCCACCCCAGCCCATGCTGGAGCATCCGTTGAACATGCCGACGCCGCCACCCGGGATCATGATGTCGAACTGCCCTTGCTGCATGTTGGTAACCATGATGATGAGCTTTTTGCCCTTGATGGAGCTTGTGTTGATGTTGTCGCCGTACTTGCCCTTGCCGGTGAAGGTGAGCTGGTAGCACTTGCCGCAGGAGCCGCCGTCGGCCGAGGGCACTGCCGCGAAGGCGAAGCCCATTTCTTCACAGCCGTCGATGGTGAACGGAATCTGGCTGGTGCAGGTCATTTGAGATCCGCCGCTGCAGATACTGCCGTCGCCCCAGTTGCTGTTCTGGCTCTTGCCCTTGTTGGTGCACTGCCTAGAGTAATTGCCATTGGCGTGTTCGGGCCAGGAGCAGTGGGGCTTGCAGCAATCCCAGTAACGGGTTGCCCAGCCGCTGCCGGTTCTGCCGCCGCTCTTCTGCTTGATGTTGGGGCACTGGCCGGTCTTGGAGGAACTGCTCTGCACGGAGCTGCTGCTCTTTACGGAGGAGCTGCTCTGGGTGGAATTGCTGCTCTTTACGGAGCTGCTGCTCTTGTCGTTGTTGCCGCCGTTGGAGCTGTTGGGAATATCGCCGCCGTTGGAGGATTCCGGCTCGATGCTGCTGGAGGATTCCACGACAGGCGGGACTGTGGTGCAGCGGTCGCCCGGGTTGAGAACCTTGGCTGTATCGATGCTCACGGTAGCAATCGGTGCGCCGTCGGTGGCGCTGTAGACAATGAACAGCGGGAAGCCCGTCATGTCGGTGAGGCCCACGTAGTTGCCGTGCACGTCGGTGACGGTGCCGACTTCGTCGGCCCTGATAACCAATTGCTGCTTGCCGTTGCTAACGAGCCAGGACGTGCCGGAAATGACGATGGCTGCCGTGTTGACCTGCTCGACGGGGAGCGACATGAGGTCGATGCCCTGCAGGAGGGTTTTGCCGGAGGTCGCGATGATGGAGCCGATAAAGGGCGGCTCGGTAATGAGGAAGGAGCCCACGAGGTTCGCGTCACCGTCGGTTACGACCATGTCGGGATAAATGATGAGGTCCATTCCGCCAGAAAGGTGGAACGCACCGGTGAGCCCTGCTTCGGGGCAGATCTTGTACGCCGGGCCGGAAGCCGGATCGTCTTCGGGTGCAGCCGAGTCGGAACAATTCCACGCACATAGGGCCGCAATACCTATAAGACAGGACTTTAGAAAGGAAAAGAAAGCGTTCCGCGAGTGTTCCCCGACACAAAGAAGTGTTGATAGATTGTTGAAAAGTATTGAAAGTTCAAAAAAGGGGTGGTCGGGGAGGTTCGAAGGCGGGTCGCCGGGCCCCAAAAAAGTTACCGGACGCTATATCGTTAAATGTCATGGGGTTGGAAAAGTGCCGAATGTAAACTAATGTAAAATTTTATAAAGTAAAAATTATTTTACAATAAAAATGGGGCCGGAAACGGGTGTTTCATGGAGGGTTTTCTGGGTGTTGGGAATATGTTGATAAGTTGGAAGTTTCATTGCGGGTAAAAAATGTAAATGCCCTAATTTCGTTAAAAAGGGCATTTCGGGTTTTGGGCCCAAAACAGGGAGTTTTGGTGGGGAAGGGCGGCTTTCGGGGGTGTTTTGGCGCCCTGATTTGGCTTTTTGAGAAAAAAAATGAAGAAAACGCTTGAAATTCAAACGACATTTACTAAATTTGTGGCTCAATTTCGTGGAGTACCGCTTCCTATGCTCCACGGTATCACGGGAACCACAGTGGTTCCACGACTTGAAGCGATAAACCTTCTGCTGAAGAAGAGGAAAAAATGGCAAAAGAACATTTTGACAGAAGCAAGCCGCACTGCAACATTGGCACCATCGGCCACGTTGACCACGGTAAAACCACTCTGACCGCCGCAATCTGC
>CADBLC010000143.1 GCA_902795385.1 Fibrobacter succinogenes
CCGTCCACCATGATGCTGTTGAGGCTCACGACGGTCTTCACGCCGTAGGGCTTGGTGGTGAGGGCGCAGAACTTCATCATGATCGGAGGACCGATGGCGAGCACCATGTCGGGCTTGCCCTTCGTGTCTTCGCAGAGTTCCTTCAGCGGTTCGGTCACGAGACCCTTGCGGCCGTAGGAGCCGTCGTCGGTCATGAAAATGATTTCGTCGGCGAGGGCGGTCATTTCTTCCTTCATGAGGAAGAGGCTCTCGTTACGGGCACCCATGATGATGGTGACCTTGTTGCCGGCCTTCTTCATGGCCTGCACGATCGGGTGCATCGGGGCAATGCCCACGCCACCGCACACGCAAACCACGTGGCCAAAATTCTCGATGTGGGTCGGGGAACCGAGCGGGCCCACGAGCACCGGGATATCGTCACCGACTTCGAACTTCGAAAGTTCGGTGGTGGTCTTACCGACGGTCTGGAAAATCAGGGTGATGGAGCCTTCAGTCGTGTCGGCATCGGCGATGGTGAGAGGCACGCGTTCGCCGTTGTCCTTGTTCGTCTGGAGGATGATGAACTGGCCAGCCTTACGCTCTTGAGCGATCAGCGGGGCCTCGACGCGGAATTGGAATACCGCAGGAGATAACTGTTTTTTAAAGAGAATTTTTGCCATAGTGGCACAAAAATAAAAAAATTCACTCCATATTGCATTGGACCAGCCCGCGTGGACGGAAAAAGCACCCCTTTACAGGGGTGCCCATCCATTCAATCTCGACGGATTATTCCGAGACAGCCCTACGGCCTGAGGCCGCTACTGATGGGGCGGATGAACGCCGTATCGAGGAGGCTACTGCTGCTGCGAATAAACAGCGTGTCAATGCGAGCGCTGCTTATGGGAGCAATAATAATCGCGGTGTCCATGATGCTGCTGCTACTGCGAGTAATAATCACGGTATCCCTGATGCTACTGCTACTGGGGCGGACAATCACCGGATCGCTGGAACTGCGCGGGAGAACTCCGCCGGAGCTGCTACGCGGACGTCCAGCGCTGCTGAACGGGCTCCAGCTAGAACTGCTCATTGACCACTCCTTGCACTGATTCACGACTTTTTCAGGGAGGGATCTCATAACGTCCACTTGGAATTCAAAGAACTTGCTCCCGTCTTTTTGAGCCGCACTAAATACCATGAAGCCCGACTTGGCCGTTTGCTTAACGTACAATAAAGCTGCACTTGTATGGCAGCATTCCTCGAACTTTTCCTTAACCAAGACGCTCACGACAGCATCCGCATCCAAAGAACGAATACGGCCCGAACTTTCAGACGTCCAAGTCACATATTTATCCAGGAACGCCCAGGCCTCATCACGTTTAAAGCTAGAGCTAGATTCTTCGATCGAGCTGCTGGAGGCCGGAACGACAGAGCTAGAGACCGGCACAACGGAGCTGGAAACAGGAGCATCGGAGCTGGATGCGGGAACTTCAGAACTGGAAGCCGGCACAACAGAACTGGAGACAGGAGCCTCGGAGCTGCTAGACTTTGCGCTGGAAGAGGACACGGATGAACTTGTTCCGCCCTGCCCCGAAGAAGACGACTTGGCGGAGCTGCTGGACTTGGCCTCGCTGGAGCTGGATTTTTCGGAACTGCTGGACTTGGCCTCACCGGAAGAGGATTTTACGGAAGAGCTAGACTCCCCTGCGCCCTGTTCCGAAGACGACGACTTTACCGAACTGCTGGATTCGTCATCCTTTTTCTTGAGGGAGATTGTCGCAAGCGTATCGCCACTGCAAAGCAGCCGTACCGATTCGTCGTCCTTAGCGATTTTGCAATCCTTCACATCGGCGCTCGTAATGGCGCCAACGGAATCACCCTCGCAAAGAATCAGCGCAACGGAATCGCCCTTGAACTCAACGCCCGCCTTGACGGACTCGTCACCGCAAGCAAGCGTATTCCATTTCTTTTCTTCGCAAACCTTGACCTCTTCGTCCACAACGAAGATAAATCCTTCCGACCTCGAAGTGCACTTGGCCAAATCGTCCGCAGAAACTTCCAAGCTACCAATTTTCTTGACATTATCTGCCGGAGCAAAAGAGCTTTCGTCATCGCCGCACGATACCAAAACGGCCATGCCGGTGGCAACCAGTGCCGGGTACAAGTACTTCTTTTTCATATTTTCTCCTTTTACGTTTATACAAGAAAATAAAAAAAATAATACAGCTTCCATACAAATTTTCAATCCGAAATCACACGAAAAGCCTTATACCCGGCTCAAGAAATCCAGAATGCGGGCCCGGAACTCGTTCGATTCGTCGAAAACGGCATGGCCGCAACCCTCGAAAATCTCGTACTCGTAGGGAACGCCGGCTGCCTTCAATCGCGCCACAATCTTGTCGGAGGCGACAGGCAGAACAACGCGATCATCGCTTGCGGCAAGCACGAGTACCGGGCACTTGATGCTTGCAAGCATGTCGCCGGTATCCACGTTGTCGCATTCGCGGGCGAATATGGCAAAGCGGTCCATCTCGGCTTCGGAAACATCCTTGTACATGGCACGGAGCGCGCGGCTGTAGCGTTCGGCGAACTTCACCGAGAAGCAGTCGCGGATGAACGCTTCGACAAGGCCCTCGCGGTCGTGCGCGCGGGCAAGGCGGGCCCATTCCCCGATAACCTTGAGCTGTTCCGGTTCCGGCTTCGATGTCGAACAGCCGAGAACTAGCTTCCACACGAGTTCCGGATGCGTCGCCGCGATATGCTGGGCCACCATGCCACCCTGCGAAACGCCGTAGAGCGCCACGTCCTTGAGGCCGAGCGCCTGCATGGCAAGCACCTGGTCGCGGGCCATCTCCTCGAGGGAGTAACCCGGGTCCACGTCCTTGCGCCGGTCAAAGAAATAGAGCGTAAAGCCCTCGGTAAACATCTTGTAGGGCACCTGCAGGGAGGCTGCGGATTTCATCACGCTCTTGATGGCAAGCCCCGGAATAATCACGAGCGGTCTCGGGCCATTCCCGAACTTCGCGTATTCCATTTCAAAACCGGCGGTGCGAACGCACTGTACAAGTTCTTCGCTCATAACCTAAAGATAATAACTAAAGCCACCGTTAAAGGACAAGTGCATGTCCGGGAATTTCGATGTGACATTAACCGCACCCAGACGCAGCTCCCAGTTCCTGTTTATTCGGTAACCCGCAGTAGCGTACCATGTCTGGACCAGCGGGAACTCAAATTCAGCAACTATGTCGTCGTTATCGGAGAAAGACGGGTCCGGGCGATAGATGTCGAACGAAGCGTTCAAGGAGAAAGCCCCCACAAAGGCAGTGACAAAGCCCCCGTAAAAAAACGAAAAGCCCGAACCATTTGAATCCCAAAACGGGGCCTGATTCAATTCATCATCAGTAAAGAACCCTTTCTTGCACTCAAATTCCGTTCCCGAATACTTGAACCCACGGGCATATACCCACATACCAAAGACCGCACCGATTTCAAAATACCTCGTATTAAATCCGAGCATCGCATCGACAAAGGTTCCTTTATCCAATCCCCCGCTCACACCTATCATAAACAAGTTAAACTTGTGGACATAATCCAACGATGCTGTAACATAGGGATAGGCTATATCATATTCTCCCGTCACATACCTATCTATATAGAGTGTATCGTACCCGTCACAGGTAACAAGACCCCTGCAACTCTCGGGATTATTCTTTATGCTGGAACGGGTATCCCAGCCAGAAGGTCCCATATTCACATGGGCAGACAAGCGTACCGACGAGGAATCGTCTTTCAGGTACTGGCCCGCTCCACGCAATTCCGGCGCCGGGGACACGTCCATCTCGAAACGTTCCACATAGCCATAGGTCGATACGGTACCGCAACCCGTGAGAGGCATCAAAATCAATCCAAACAAAATAAGGAAATATTTGCCAAGTTTTTCGCTCATACCTTTAAAAATAGATACTTCTTCCACAGAAGGGGGCACTTTTTCCTATTATTTTTTCATCATTTCCCTTTATAAAGGAGTTCGGCCCATGAACAAGATTTTCGGTACGCTCTGCGCCACGGCGCTCGCGCTCTCCGTCACCGGATGCGGCGACACAAAGAAGGCTGCCAGCGAGAACAAGGCGGAAGAACCTGCCGCCCAGACAGAGACAACCGCGCCGACTGATGTCTCGACAGAAACCGCCGCTGGAACCGCCGCGACAGTCGCGGGCACCAAAACGATTATGCTTTCAAACGGTGCGAGCGTCACCTGGATTCAGGACAACGAGGGCGAAAAACTGAACCCGCGGAGCCTCTTCAGCGACGCGAGCGACTCGCTCTACAACAGCCTGAACATGCCCGACGGCATCCCGGCCAGCGTGAGCACGTTCCTCGTGAAGGTCGATGGCAAGTACATTCTGTTCGACGCAGGCCTCGGAAGTTTCGGCGGACAGCTCCAGAAACGCCTCGCCGCTCTCGGCGTAAACCCCGACAGCATCGGGCTTGTTTACCTCACGCACTTCCATGCGGACCACATCGCGGGCCTTGTCGCAAAGGATGACGCCGGCAACGATGCGAAGGCTTTCAAGAACGCCGCCGTGTATGCGGGCAAGGTGGAATATGACGCCTGGATGAACGACATCCCGAAAAACGATTTGCAGAAGAACATTATGGGGCTCTACAAGGATAGCCTTCACTTGTTCGCATTCGGTGACACGCTCCCCCACGGGGTTGTCGCGATGGACGCCATCGGGCATACGCCGGGCCACACCGCCTTCCAGCTTGCAAACCTGCTTATCGTCGGTGATTTGATGCACGGTTACGCATTGCAAAAGGACCACCCCGAAATCAATTCCAACTACGACATGGACAAGCCGAAATCCGCCGAAAGCCGCAAGCGCATCATGCAATACGCAAGCGACAACAAACTCATAGACATCGCTGCCCAGAAGCCCAATGTAATATCAAGGGAAAATGTATAATACACTTTTTTGGAATTGATTAAATAACCAAATTCGTGAGAACCAAAGCCTAATCCCGCAAGTCCTCCTATACGGACAGACCATCCGTAGTCAAATCCAGTTTTGTATGCCCATCCAATTTCTGGACCAGAGGTAACCGTGTAAAGCAAGGTTTCAAACATATAGCGCAAATTGGGCTGAAAATAAAATCCCACTTGATCATTATCAAAATCATAGATCAAACGAATTCGATTTGTCCACATGAACTCATGGGTTGGATCCCAAAATCCTATTAGAGAATCTGGTCTAGCTGTCTCGTACAAAATAGCAGATGCGCCAACTATAAAGTCAATCCCGCCAGAAGCTATATATGGTCCACCGCCAATAGACCATCCCCAAAGTGTCGGCGAAAAGCCATCTAAAATGCAGTAGTAATTATCCGATTTTTGACATGCCGATTCCTCAGCCAAGGAAATACTGGGCAAGAGCAAGGCTAAAACAAGAATCAGGTTTCTAACAAACTTCATGGTGTTATGAATATAAAAAAAGATCCCCGCCTGCGCGGGGATGACATTAGGGCGTCGTGAATGACATTCCTGTCAATTAAGCGCGAACCGTCGTGAAGCTAAATGCCTCTCCGTCGGCGTCGTTGGCTTCGAGGCCATCGGCGGCGGCAGCCCAGGCAATCTTCACGGCTTGGGTCTCGCCAGCGATATAGGCTTCATTCTCAGCCACGGCCTGCTTGAAGACATCGCTTGCAGAGAACAGCGTCACTTCGATCTTGTCGGTGATGGCGTAGTTCTGGTCCTTACGGCGGTTCTGGATGCGGTTCACGAGTTCGCGGGCCACG
>CADBLC010000144.1 GCA_902795385.1 Fibrobacter succinogenes
CCGTTCATGAGGGCCATCACGTACTTGATGAGGCCGAACTTGCGGCGGCCACAGAGTTCAGCCTTCGCGTTCTTATAGACAAGTTCGCAGGTCGGGCTTCCGTGGATGCCGAGCTTGTTCTCGATGCGGCGTACGTTCACGCCACCGTCGCGCTTGTCGTAGATGAACATGGAAAGGCCGCGGCCGTCGTGGGTGCCTTCTTCGGAGCGGGCGAGCACCAGGTGAATGTCAGAGTCACCGTTGGTGATGAAGCGCTTCACGCCGTTCAGGTACCAGCACTTGTCGGCTTCGCTGTAGGTGGCCTTGAGCATCACGCGCTGCAGGTCGGAACCGGCATCGGGTTCGGTCAGGTCCATGGACATCGTCTCGCCGGCGCACACGCGCGGGATAAAGCGGGAACGCTGGTCCTCGTCGCCGAATTCATACAGATGTTCTCGAAACCGGCGTCCGCGGAGGCGATCATTTCGTTGATGGCCGTGTAGGCGGTAATCGGGAAGTTCAGGCCGCCGAAGCGGCGCGGCATGGTCACGCCATTGAGGCCAGCCTTGCGGGTGGCTTCCAGGTTCTCGTAGGTCTTGCTTGCGTAGCGCACGCGACCGTCTTCGCAGTGCGGGCCTTCGGCGTCCACGTCTTCCGAGTTCGGGAAGATGGTGTTCGCGGTGATGTCGCCTGCGACTTCGAGCACGCGGTTGTAGCTGTCTATCGCGTCGGCGTAGTCTTCCGGCGCGTAGTCAAAGCTGTCCTTGTCGGCGTAGCCGTTTTCCTTGAGCTCCACGATGCGCTGCATCAAAGGAGAGCTTTCAAGGTTGAACTTAATCTCTGGATGGTCTGTGTAAAAATTCGCCATAACGCCTACTTGTTGTTTGCCTTGTAATACTTGATCATCTTCGGGATGACCTCTTCGACGGTGCCGTTGATCACGTAGTCAGCGATAGCGTTGATCGGGGCGTCGGGGTCGGAGTTCACGGAGATGATGATTCCTGAATCCTGCATGCCGGCGAGGTGCTGAATCTGGCCGGAGATACCGCAGGCGATATACACCTTCGGGCGTACGGTCACGCCGGTCTGGCCAATCTGGCGGTCATGATCGGCAAAGCCCGCGTCGATAGCGGCACGGCTTGCGCCCACTTCGGCGTGGAGTTCCTTCGCCAGTTCGAACAGCATGTCGAAGTTTTCCTTGGAGCCCATGCCGTAACCACCGGCCACCACGATGGGTGCGCCCTTGAGGTTGTGCTTGGCCTTTTCCACATGGCGTTCGAGCACCTTGACCACGTATTCCGTTTCCGGTACGTACTTGGCCACGTCGTGCTTGATGACTTCGCCCTTGTAGTTCGAATCCACGATTTCCTTCTTCATCACGCCTTCGCGCACCGTCGCCATCTGCGGGCGGTGTTCCGGGTTCACGATGGTAGCAACGATGTTGCCGCCGAACGCCGGGCGAATCTGGCAGAGCTGGTTTTCGTAGAACTTCTTCACGCCACCGATGCTCATTTCGAAGCTGTCGATTTCGAGTTCGGTACAGTCGGCGGTAAGGCCGCTGTGCATGGCGCTGGAAATGCGCGGGCCGAGGTCACGGCCAATCACCGTTGCACCGAGCAGGCAAATCTGCGGCTGCTCTTCCTTGAAGAGGTTCACCACGAGAGAAGCGTGCGGGTTGGTGGTGTAGGGGAAGAGCCCTTCGGCGTCGAACACATGGACCTTGTCCACACCGTAGGGGAACACCTGCTTTTCAATTCCGTCGAGGCCCTTGCCGGCGCAAATGCACTCGAGCTGAACGCCGAGCGTGTTGGCGAGCTTGCGGCCCTTGGACAAAAGTTCGAGGGAAACATCGACAACGGTCGTGCCCTCAATTTCGCAATATACAAATACGTTATTCATAGGCTAGCCAATAATCTTCCCGTCTAAAAGTTCCTTGATAAGTCCTTCGACGTCGGCGTCGCTTGCGGTGAGCGTGCGGCTTTCCTTCGCCTTGAACACGATGTTCTTGACAGCCTTCACGTTCGTCGGCGAACCGGCCTTACCGATCTGGGCAGGGTCTGCGTCGATGTCGGCGGCACCCCACTGCGGAATGTTCAGGTAGGGCTTCTTCGCGATGAGGGCTTCGTACTTTTCGGCATCTTCCGGCTTGCGTTCGGCAACCACAGTTGCGTTCTTGAACTTCATGAGGCGCTTTGCGTTGCGCGGACGGCACGGGGCCGCACTTCCGTTCACGGTCACGACCAGCGGGAGCGGTGCTTCCACCGTTTCCACGCCACCGTCAATATGGCGGCGGATAACGACCTTACGGGCCTTTTCGTCGAGGGAGAGAATTTCTTCGGCGTAGGTCACCTGGGTAAGTCCGAGCTTTTCTGCAATCTGTGGACCGACCTGTGCGGTGTCGCCGTCGATAGCCTGGCGGCCACCGAGAATAATGTCGTAGTCGCCAATCTTCTTGACGGCCTGGGCGAGCGTGTAGCTCGTAGCGAGAGTGTCAGCACCACCGAGCGGGCGGTCCGTCACCACGAAACCTTCGTCGGCACCGCGGTACAGAGCTTCGCGGACGACTTCGGCAGACTTCGGGAGACCCATCGTCAGCACAGAGATGGTGGAACCCGGGAACTGGTCCTTCAAACGAAGGGCTTGCTCCAGGGCGTTCAGGTCTTCGGGGTTGAAGACCGCGGGCAATGCGGCACGATTGATGGTTCCCTGTTCCGTCATGGCGTCGGGGCCCACGTTTCGTGTATCAGGTACTTGCTTAGCAAGCACAACGATTTTAAGACTCATTATATCCTTAACAGTTGAATTTACGGTTTGTGTTTTTAGTTGCGCTATAAAATAGCTAATTCTCGGAGCCCGCCCCGACCTCGAGTTGCGGTCTTTCCCGTGACACGTCTATATAAGAAAATTGACGCTTTTTCGTAATAAATGGAGGCCCCCACGCCTAGGGGCAACATCCCCTAAAACCCTTTTTATTCACGCCTTTTTATTAAATTTTCAACGATAAAGATGGTGGTCCCAACCACTAACCACTAATGACTAATAACTAGTGACCAAATTATGAAATTCAAGCGCATTCTTCTCAAGCTCAGTGGCGAAGCCCTCGCAGGCGAAAAGGGCCACGGTATTGACAATACTATCCTCTCCGACATGGCAAGCGAAATTGCTTCCATCGTCAAGCAGGGCGTTCAAGTCGCTCTCGTCATCGGCGGCGGCAACCTCGTTCGCGGCATTTCCGCATCCGCTGGTGGCATGAACCGCGCCCAGGGCGATGCCATGGGCATGCTCGGCACCGTGATGAATGGCCTCGCCATGCAGGATGCCCTCGACAAGCAGGGAATCGACTCCGTGGTGATGTCTGCCATCCGCATGGAACCGGTCTGCGAATTTTTCGACCGCCGCAAGGCCTTGAAGCTCCTCTCCGCTGGCTCCGTAGTCATCTTCTCCGCCGGTACGGGTAACCCGTTCTTCACCACCGACAGCTGCGCCGCTCTCCGCGCTATCGAAAGCGAATGCGACGTGATCATGAAGGCCACCAAGGTGGACGGCATCTACACCGCAGACCCAGTCAAGGACCCGACTGCCACCCGCTTCGACGACATCAGCTACAAGGAAGTCATTTCCCGCGGCCTCAAGGTCATGGACACCGCAGCTGTCGCCCTCTGCATGGAAAACAACATGCCCATCTTCGTGTTCAAGATGGAAAAGGGCAACCTCACGCGCGCGGCCATCGAAGGCGACCTCGGAACGCTGGTGCATTGCTAAGGTTTTTTACTTATATTTAATTACGGAACAAACCATCAACTCTTAATTAAGAACTATGGCAGACTATACCGAAAAAATGGACAAGGCCATCGAGGCCACCGAACGTGAATTCTCCAAGATCCGCGCTGGCCAGGCTAGCCCCGCTATCCTGAATGACGTGCGCATCGACTACTACGGCACCCCGACGCCGATTTCCCAGGTGGCGAAGATTTCCGTGCCCGAACCGCGCATGCTGCTCGTGACCCCGTGGGAAAAGCAGCTCGTCGATACCATCGACAAGGCGATTCTCGCTGCGAACATCGGTGTGACCCCGATGAAGGACGGCAACTGCATCCGCGTGTCGCTCCCCATCCTCACGTCTGAACGTCGCCAGGAACTTGCCAAGGTGGCCCGCAAGCATGCCGAAGAAGGCCGCGTGGCTATCCGTAACATCCGCCGCGATGCGAACGACGCCATCAAGAAGAACAAGGACCTGCCCGAAGACGAAGTCAAGAAGCAGCAGGACGAAATCCAGAAGGCGACCGACAAGTACATCGCCAAGATTGACGCTATCCTCGCCGAGAAGGAAGCGGACCTCCTCAAGGTGTAGTCCGGGGCGTTCGTGGCGAACCAGCTTAGACATGTTGCCATCATCATGGACGGCAACGGGCGTTGGGCCCGCAGTCGCGGGCTCGAACGGTTTCTCGGGCACCGCAAGGGCACGCAGGCTACCATCGACGCGGTGGAAGTAGGCGTGAACCTGAAGCTCGAGCACATGACGCTATACGTGTTCAGCTCCGAGAACTGGGGCAGGCCCAGCAAGGAAGTGGATTACCTGATGAACCTCCTCATCGAGATGGTGGTGAAGGAAATCCCCGACCTCATGGAGAAGAACGTAAAGCTCAAGGTCATCGGGAACATGGAACGCCTGCCCGAAAAACCCCGCGCATCCCTGCAGTCCGCCATCGACAAGACGGCGGGCAATACGGGCATGCAGCTGAACCTCGCCATCTCGTACGGCGGCAGACTCGAAATCGTGGATGCGGCGAAGTCCATCGCAGCGCAGGTTGCTGCGGGCACGCTCAAGATTGACGAGATTGACGAAAACGTTTTTGCAAGGAACCTGTACTTGAAAGGAGCTCCCGACCCGGATCTGGTTATCCGTACGGGTGGCGAGTTCAGGCTCTCGAACTACCTGCTTTGGCAGGCCGCCTATAGCGAATTCTATGTGACGGACACGCTGTGGCCCGACTTTACCAAGGAAGAATTCCTGAAGGCTGTTGAATTTTTCAAAACCCGCGAAAGAAGGTTTGGGAAGGTATTGCATGAGTAACTTGGCTCAACGATTGATTACGGCGTTTGTCGCCATTCCAGTCGTTTTCTTTTTGCTGTGGTTCTGCGACTATAGCCGCATCGGCCTGATGTGCTTCTTGGCTGGCGTTGGCGCCTGGGAGAATGGGCCGGCATGGCTTCCAAGATGTACAAGGGCCCCGACACCCGCTACCTCTCCTTTGCTTCTTCGCTCGCGCTTACCCTCGCATGGGCGCTTTCGAAGGGCGACTACTTCGGGCTGCCTGCAGTGCCTTACGTGGTGGGCATGACGTTCCTCGTGATTTTTGCAATCTACATTGCTGTCGCTTACGCTAAGGTCGAAATCGATCACCTGTTCCCGTGGCTCGTGATGCAGCTCGGCGCTCCGCTCTACATAGGGCTCTGGGGCGGCATGAACGTGCTCATGATGGGCAACGGCCAGGGCTTTGAACATTGCTATGCGTTTATCCTGGTGATGACATCCATGTGGCTCTGCGATACCGTGGCGTATTTCTTCGGCAAGTTCGCTGCCGGCAAGGGACCTTTCGGTCGTCATCCGTTCGCCCCGAGCATCAGCCCCAAGAAGACTTGGGAAGGCTCCATCGCGGGTTCGATTGCGACCATCGCGTGGGTGGCTTACTGGGTCAAGTGCAGTTCGGCGCTCTCTTCTTTCAACGTGCAGTTCAATTGGGCGATTGCCATTGCAATCGGCGTGATGCTCACGGTCGCGGGCCAGGCTGGCGACCTGTTGATGAGCACCCTCAAGCGCTGGAGCGGTACGAAAGATTCGGGCAACCTGTTCGTCGGTCACGGCGGCGTGCTCGATCGCTGCGACTCGTTCTACCTTGCGGCACCGGCACTTTACCTGCTCATGGACTTTTTCAAGAATATCGCATAAAGGTTAGGGAATCTATGAAAATCAAGCTTATTGTCGGGGCAATCGCGTTGGCGATGTCCTTCGGTTTTGTCGCCTGCAGCGACGATTCGTCTGATAATCCGGTAGAAGTCGTCAAGACTCAGCCCAAGAACGAGGTGGAACCGGGTTGCAACTTCAAGAAAGAAGACAACGTCTGGAAATACAGCGCGACGACTTGGAATTTTATCGAAATCTATACGTGGGTCGATGAAACATCGGTCCATTACGAAGAATACATGAATTCTTATCACATGGAAGAATTGGACACGACGTTCACGGACGTGAATCGCGACGAAAAGTTCGAAGAAGTCATGGATGATTGCCTGGGCTATTGGCCTGAGGATTAATCGAAGGATTTAAAATGAAAAACGTGGTTTTGCTCGGTGCGACAGGTTCCATCGGCACGTCCAGTGTCGACGTGATCCTGCAGCACTCCGATATTTTCAAGCTTTATGCGGTCGCCGCGAACAGCAGTGTGGCCAAGGTGGCCGAAATCGTGCGCAAGTTCAAGGTGGAACGCGTGTGCATGTTCGACCCGAATGCGGCAAAGGAACTCGAAAAAGAACTTGGCATGAAGGTGCTCGCCGGCATGGAAGGCCTGTGCGAACTCGCCGCCGACCCTAAGGCCGACATCATCATCAACGCCCTGATGGGTGCGGTGGGATGCCTCCCGACCATCACCGCCATCGAGCACGGCAAGCACGTGGCGCTCGCCAACAAGGAGACGATGGTCATGGCGGGCCCGGTCATCTGGGACAAGCTCGCCGAGAATCCGAAGTCCTTTATTACGCCTATCGATTCCGAACACAGCGCCATTTTCCAGTGCCTCTCCGGCCGCCCCGAAAAGGAAGTGGAATTCCTCGAGATTACCGCTTCGGGTGGCCCGTTCCGCGAATGGCCCATCGAAAAGTTTGAAAGCATCACGGTTGCCGATGCGCTCAACCATCCGGTGTGGAGCATGGGCAAGAAGATTACCATCGACTCTGCGTCCATGATGAACAAGGGCCTCGAAGTGCTCGAAGCGCATTTCTTGTTCCACATCCCGTATGAACAGATTAAGGTCGTGGTGCACCCGCAGTCGATGGTGCATTCGCTGGTGCAGTTCCGCGACGGCTCCCTCATGGCCCAGCTCGGCGCTCCCGACATGCGCATCCCCATACAGGTGGCGCTCACGTGGCCCGACCGCCTGCCGCTCGAGACCAAGCGCCTCGACCTGCCCACGCTCGCGAAACTTACGTTCTTTGAGCCGGATTTCAACAAGTTCCGCTGCCTCGCCCTCGCGTTCGAGGCCGGACGCCGTGGCGGTATCGTCCCCGCGATGATGAATGCCGCGAACGAGGTTCTCGTGGATGCGTTCCTCAAGGGTAACCTCAAGTTCACCGACATCCCGAAGCACGTGGAAACCATCATGGCGGGCGCTCCCACCGTGACTGGCCACCTCACGCTCGACCAGGTGCTCGAAGCCGATGCCGAAGCCCGTAAGCTGACTGCGGCACTGATAAAGTAATTTTACAAAGACGGTTTCACAGAAATGGCCCTACTGCCCCAAAAAAGGCAGTAGGGTTGTTTTTGTATACAACACAAGATGCCCCGTATTGTGCGAGACTTGCTTTGAAAAGCGTATATTTTGTGTAGGCTCCGAAAAAGGGGCCAAAAAAAGGAGTTGGAAATGAAAAAAATGGTTATGGCGGCAGGCCTTCTTATGGCCGTGTCTGCATTCGCCCAATTTGGCGGTTTCGGTGGCCCTCAAGGCGGTGGCAGTGTTCCGGATGCCGACAAGACTGCCGATGTGAACTACGCTGGCGATGGAAAAACTTACCATACGCTGGACATTTACATTCCCAAACAGGCTAAGGAATCGTACCCGGTGGTCATCCACACATACGGCAGCGCCTGGAGCAGCAATAACATGAAGGGCTCTGCGGACTTGAGCACCATCTGTGCGGCTTATGTCAAGGCGGGCTACGCGGTCGTGACTCCGAACCATCGTTCGGCGAGCGATGCCAAATATCCGGCGCAGTTGCACGACATCAAGGCCGTGGTTCGCTTTGTTCGCGGCAATGCGGCCAAGTACAAGTTCGACACGAACTTTGTGGCCGTTTCCGGGTTCTCTTCGGGCGGTCACCTTTCGAGCCTCACGGCGACGACCTGCGGTTTGAAAGAGGGCAAGTCCGGCTCGGTGACGGTTGACCTGGTCGGTGACCTCGGCGAATTTACGTCGTTCAGCAGCTGCGTCGATGGAGCCGTTCTCTGGTCTCCTCCGACCGACATCTACACGATGAATCCCATCAGCATGGGCGGTTCCGGAACAATGGAAGGTGCCTTCATCGGTGTGGAACGCGAAGGCAACAAGGACAAGTGGATGGTTGCTAGTTCGCCTTACTACGCAAGCGATGACGATCCTCCGGTAATTATGTTCCACGGTACGTCCGATAACATCGTCAACATCGAGCAGAGCCAGGAACTCTATGATTCCCTCAAGAACCACAATGTGGTAACGGAATTTGTCAAGGTGTCGGGCGGCTCCCATGGCGGCGACAAGATGAACTCGTCCGAGAACCTGGCCAAGGCTGTCGCTTTCTTGGACCAGGCCCGCGAGGCCAAGGCTGCTGCGGTCGTAGTACCGCCGGACACGGCCAAGCAAGATACTGCTGCGCAGGACACGTCCAAGCAGGATACGTCGATAACGTCTATCCCTGTATTGCACTCGTTGGCGTCGAGCCCGGTCACGTATAGGGTGTTCTCCCTCGACGGAACGCTCGTGATGAAGTCCTCCACGCTCGACCTCTCGCGCCTGAATCCCGGCGTTTATTACGTCGAGTCTGCTACGCGCAATGGCTCGCGTCGCGTGTTCCGCTACGCGAAGCGGTAGTACGCATTTGTCAATGTGAAAATGTCCCTGACGCAAGTCGGGGACTTTTTCAAATGGTTGTGAAAAATAAATAGGTATATTAAGAGCAGGGGAGGCTGTATGTACAGATTCTTGATACACTATTTGACAGCATTTCTGTTTGTCCTTGTTATAGCTTGCGGGGACAATAATTCAGCTAGTTCAGAAGAAGATGTCTTGTCGTCCGGCTCTGAAGTTGCTGGCTCATCAGTGTCTGATTATCCGGAGTCATCCAATGCAGAGATGGGCAGCTCATCCAATGTAGATGTTCCAAGTTCGTCCAGCGA
>CADBLC010000145.1 GCA_902795385.1 Fibrobacter succinogenes
ATACATCGCCTGGAGGCCGGGCCATTCGCTCTTTTGCAGCTGGCGCAGGCCGGATTTTGTAAAATAGCGGTTCTCGGGCGTCATCTGCACCAGGTCGGCAAGCGTTCCGAGCGCGACAAGGTCCAGGTACTTCTCGGGTTCCGGGAGTCCAAGCTTCGCATACAGCGCGCACATAAACTTGTACGAAACGCCCACACCGCAAAGTTCCGGATTCGGGTAGGAGTCTCCTTCCTGGTGCGGGTCAAGGAGCACGTCGCAGACAGGCAGCCCTTCGCCGCTGGGCTGGTGATGGTCCATGACCATCACGGCCATGCCGAGTTCCTTGGCGTGGGCGATTTCGGCATTCGCGGTTATGCCCGTATCCACGGTAATCACATAGCGCGCTCCGGCTTCGAACATCTCGTCGACCGCGGACATCGAAAGTCCGTACCCGTCGCCAAAGCGGTTAGGCAAGCGCCACTCCGATTTCACCCCGATTTCCTTGAGTCCACGCGTCAAAAGCGTCACCGAGGTCACGCCGTCCAGGTCGTAGTCGCCAAAGATGAAAACTTTTTCGTGCAAATCGCGGACTTTGAGAATCCAGTCGAGAGCGCCGTCCATGCCCATGATGCGCATCGGGTCCAGCACGTCGTCCTTGGCACCGCACAAGATGCGGCTTGCGTCGGACACGTTCGTCACCCCGCGCGACACGAGGAATCTCGCCACGAGGTGCGGGATTTTGAGTTCCTGCGAAAGCGTAGAGGCGACCAGATCTTCCATCACTTGCATCCTTCAAAAAGCTTGATGGAAAGCGACTGCAACAGCATGGGAGGAGCCGTACGGCGGCTCGCCACGCGGCTCATGGTCTCTTGCACGGTTTCGAGCGCACGCTCGAGCGCTGCAACATCTACCCGCGGGAACGCATCGATGTTCACGAGGGCCGTTGTAGCAGGGATACGCAGCTTGGCGCCAGACTTCGCGCGCATCAAATCCGAAATGAGGAACGATACCACCTCGAGGAAGCGGTTGGCCTCGGCGGCCTCGTCCAGTTCGGCCTCAGAAAGTTTGGCAAAGAGGTCGTAGTAGTCCGCCAGCAGGGAGCCCTTCACGAACGTGGCGGCAAGTTCGCACCACTTTTTACCGGCACCCACATAGTAAAGCGCCTTGCCCGGAGACCCGACCGAAAGCCCGACGGCATCGTCGGTCACCTCGTCGGCATCGGCGTCCTCGCCTAGCATGCGAAGCGTCTCGCTGCGGACTTCGTCGTCGGACAGGGGCAGCAAGTGCAAGGCGAGACAGCGACTGCGGATTGTCTGCAGCATCTTCTCGCGGGACGATGTGGTCAAGATGAAATAGGTGTTCGGCGGGACGTCTTCCAGAGTCTTGAGGAAGGCATTCGAAGCGGAGTCGTTCATGCGGTCCGCCTCGGCGACAATCACCACGCGTACGCGGTCGCCCTTGAGAGCGAAGGCGGAGGTCATGGAACGGATGAGGCCGACCGAGATTTCGGCACCGGCGCTGAACACGTCAATCCTGTAGGGATTCTTGAAAATTTCTTCGATGTAGGCCTGCTTAAAGTCTTCGACCGTCTTGGCGGTACTGCCAGCCGATACGTCGTCGGCGCTTTTCGCGTGGGCTTCCTTGCTTTCCATGGGAATCACCCAGTTGTCGGTGACGCCACGGTCGACAGCCATCTTACAGCCAAAGCAATGCCCGCAAGGGCGCATGTTCGGGTCGCTGCACTGCAGGGCCTTGGCCACCTCGATAGCGAGGGCCTTTTTGCCGATACCCGCAGGACCGTCGATAAGAATCGATTGCGGGAATCGGTTCTCGCGAAGGGCCGCCATCAGGCGGATTCGCTGGCGTTCTTGCGACGCGGGGCCATTCAGTCGATACTCGATCATTTTTGCTTCAACCACTGGAGAGGATCCACCGTCTGGGTCCCCTCACTAACTTGGAAATACAATTTAATTCCATTTAAGCTTGCAATATCGCCGACTTCGCCGATTTCTTCGCAATTACGCACCTCTTTACCCTCCTGGACGCGGATGGAGCGCAGGTGCCCGTATACGGAATAGGTACCGCCTTCGTGCTCGATGATTACGGAGGGGCCGCGGCCGTCGATTTCGGCAACCATGGCGACCGTCCCGGCCGCGGCGGCACGCACCGCCTTGCCACGCTTGCCGCGGATTTCGATACCGAGGTTACGCGTGGCAATATGGAGTACCGGATGTTCCTGCAAGCCGTACTGGCTTATGATTTCGCCTTCCAGAGGCATGCACTTGGGCCCCTTGACCGTCGTGGCGACCGTCGCCTTCGGCTTCGTGACTTCTTTCTTTTCCTTCTTGCCCTTGGCTTTCTTCTTCTTTTCGGCTTCCGCCTTCTTGGCCGCGGCAATTTCCTTCTTGCGCTTTTCCTCGAGTTTCTTGATCAAGGCTAGCATGACCTTCTGGTTACGTTCAAACTCTTCCAGCGCGCGCCTCTGCATCGCCTTGTCGTGCTTGAGGCTCATGAGCATTTTCTCTTGCCCGCTCATCTGGCTTACAAGGCCCTTTTCCTCGGCGGACTTCTTGCTGCGCAGCTGGGCGAGGTCCACCAGGTGGGAGGCCTGCTGTTGCCGCATCTCGTCGCGTTCCTTGACCATGCGCGTGAGCGTTTCCACCTCTTCGCGGTCCTGGTTCAATATGCGGTGTACCCAGTAAGCCTGGCGGTCGGGATTGTCTTCCTGCGTAAGCAGGCTGTAGAGAGCCTTGGCCTCGGTTCCGCGGCCGCTTACATACAAAGTTCTAACACGCCGTTTCATCGTTTCCTTGCGAGCGGCAATCTTTGCGTCCAGGGAATCGATATCGCGGACCAGCTGGTCTAACGCCCGCTGGACAAGCACCTCGTTTTTCGAGAGTTCCGTGATGTAGGTACGGGTCTGGTTCAGGTTCTGGTCCAACAGCGAAATCGTGTTGAGCACGCCCTTCTCCTCGTTCTCGAGCTGGGCAATCTCCTTGCGCTTTTTGGCGAGGTCCGATTCCAGTTTCTTGAGGGCGGTCTTCTGTTCCTTGATCTGGGCGTCCGTCTTTTTGGGGGCTCCCATGGATACGCCCACCAGCAGGCACAACATCAAGGCGACAAGGCGGACAAGCATCAGCCTACCTGTTCATTCCGCGTCGCGAGCAAAAAGCTGCGCACCGTACGGAAGCTAAAATAGGCGGACAAGGCGCTCACCATCAGCACCACGAGAACAAGCAGCGAGCCTGCCCCCGCCATGTAGGTGCCCACCATCGGTAAGGCCTCCTCGACGGAGTTCATGAGCACAACAAGAAGGAGTGCAGCACCTCCGCTACCGAGCAAGCCCTGCATGAACCCTTCCAGCAAGAACGGGAACTCGATGAACGCGTAGCTCCCTCCCGCATATTTCATGTTCTCGACAAGAAGCTTGCGGCTCAAGAGCGAAAGCCTTACGGAATTGCAGATAATCAGGGAAAGCGTAACAAGCAAGAGGATGCTCAGGCATGCCGGCCAGAAAACCATCCTGAACTTCCAGGCAGAAATCTTCTCGACCCATTCCACCGGGGCCTGGACTTCTTCAAAATTGCCCGTACGGCCGATGGCGTTGCGGACATCGATGAGGTCTACCGGATTCAGGCTCTCGTCGTCGAGGCGGATGCGGAAAAAGGGCGGTATGGGGTTCCCTTCCACCAGGTCAAGCATTTCGCCGTTGAAGTGCCTACGGAAATCGGCCAGGGCGGAATCGGCGCTCACGTACTCGACCGAGCCTACATGCTTGGTGCGCAGCAGGTCCTTCTTTATGGCCTCGACGGAGTCGGCGGGGATTTCGCCAGGGAGGAACGCCTCCACGGAGTAGAGGGCCTTTTCGGTCTCGAGCAGGCGAACCACGCCACACAGGGCCACCAGCGAAGACGCGAGCAGTAACGAACAAAGAAATATCGTGATGAGCGACGGCAAAATAACCGTCCGCTGCTGTTTCCAACCGCGGAAAGATTCCGCTATTAAGTAGCCTAGCTGTCCGAACACGCCTGGAATATAATTATTTTTTATGGGGTTCTATACAAGGCAATTATGAAACACCTCGGATTAAAGATTACGGCATTCATCTTCGCCATCGCGCTGTGGCTGTACGTCATGTCCTTCAACACGTTCCAGATGACGATGGACGTTCCCGTAAGGCTGGTCAAGTTGCCCGAGATGCTCGCGATAGCCTCCAAGCCGCCCCAGACGTTGTCCGTGACGGTCGAAGGCGAAGCGTTCAACCTGATGCGCATGCGCAGCCGCATCAACCTCGGCGATTCCTCCGTCGCCTCCATCATTATCGACCTCCAGGATGCCGAGCTCGGGGCGACACGCAAGCACATATACGCACGCAACTTCTCCGCACCGAATTTCCCGAACATCAGGTTCGTGGAACCCGACAACCAGCTCCTGTTCATCGACCTCGAACTCGACACGCGCATCGAAAGGGAAATCCCCGTGCACGCCAACGCATCCTTCAGCACCGCGGCCGGCTACCTGCTCGCCGACGAACCCACGCTGTCACCCAATTTTGTGACCGTCTCGGGCGCACGCAACGCCATTACCCGCATTTTCGAAATACCCACGGACTCCATCCATTTCGACACGCTCAAGCAAAGCAGGTCATTCTCCGTCCCGCTCAACTTCGGCCAGTTCCCCGCCTACGTGACTCCGAGCGATTCCAGCATTTCCATCAAGGTGAACGTCCAGAAGATTGCGACCAAGGAATTCAAGAACATCCCGGTACGCCTGATTGGCCGTTTCGACAAGTCGCTGGTAAGCCTCAAGCCCGACACCGTTTCCGTCAAGGTTACCGGCGGCGAAGCGGTGCTTGATTCCATCAGCGGCGAGACAGCCTCGCCCCGACCGTCAAGCTCAAGCTTCCGCAGGCAATCAACCGCGACATGTCCATCAAGGCCATCGAAGTCATCCCCGACAAGGTCGCCCTCGTACGCAAGGAAGTCAAGCCGCCCGTGGTTATCAACAAGACCAACGAAGATTACGGCGAAGAAGAAGACGAGGAGGACGACGAAGAATGATTTGGCTTGGAATCGAATCCAGCTGCGACGAGACCGCCTGCGCCGTGCTGCAGGACGAACCACTCAAAGTCCTTTCGAACCCGCTGTACAGCCAGATTGACGAACACGCCCTGTACGGGGGCGTCGTTCCCGAGATTGCGGCGCGAGCCCACCTGCAAAAGATTGCCCCCATCGCCGAAGCCGCCGTCAAGGAAGCCGGCATCAGCCTCAAGGATATCGACGCCATCGCGTTCACGACCGGCCCGGGACTCATGGGTCCGCTCCTCGTAGGCGCAAGCTTTGCCAAGGGACTTGCCCGCGATTTGCAGATTCCCGCCTACGGCATGAACCACCTAGAAGGACACCTCGCCGCCGCATGGCTCAGCAATCCCGACATCGAGCCGCCATTCCTCACGCTCACCGTCTCGGGCGGGCATACCGAACTCGTGATGGAGGAGCCCGGATTCAAGTACACTAGCATCGGGCGCACCCGCGACGATGCCGCCGGCGAAGCGTTCGACAAGTGCGGCAAGCTCCTCGGGCTCAAGTACCCGGCAGGCGCCACCATCAGCCGTCTCGGCCAGAACGGGAACCGCAAGTTCGTCGAGTTCCCGCGAGCATTGCACACCCACGACAACTGCGAGTTCTCGTTCAGCGGTCTAAAGACGGCGGTACTCCGCTATACCGAAACGCACGACCCCGAATTCATCCAGAAAAACCTGGGCGACATTTGCGCAAGCCTCGAAGACGCCATCGTGGACAGCCTCGTCACAAAGACTATCACCGCCCTCAAGAAGACCCGCATGAAGACACTCGTAGTGGGCGGCGGCGTGAGCGCTAACGCATGGCTGCGCACCCGCCTGCAAGACTACTGCAGCAAGCACGGAATCCGTTTCTGCATCCCGGACAGGAGCCTCAGTACAGATAACGGAGCGATGATCGCCGCCGCGGCCATCCGGAGGAAAAAACAGGGCAAACTGACCTCCATAGACGTGGTAAAGCCCTGGATGCCCCTGGCAATTTAGGCCATA
>CADBLC010000146.1 GCA_902795385.1 Fibrobacter succinogenes
ATGCCTCCGGTTCCGTGGACTACACCTACTTCAACATGGTCGACAATGCCAAGGATGATGGTGGCAGCGGTGAAACCCCGAAGTCCAGCTCTTCTCAGGTCAAGTCCAGCTCGTCCAAGGCCAATGGCGGCAATTCGGGCACCATCGACGCCTGTAAGGATGAAATGGGCCACGATGGCCAGAGCAAGACGACTCAGGGCCAGAACAACTCGAGCGTGACGGGCAACATCGGCAACACCGGTTACCACTACGAAATCTGGTACCAGGGTGGCAACAACAACATGACCTACTACGACAACGGTACGTACAAGGCCAGTTGGAACGGCACCAACGACTTCCTCGCCCGTGTCGGCTTCAAGTACAACGAAGACAAGACTTACGAAGAAGTCGGTCCCCTCGATGCCTACTTCAAGTGGAACAAGCAGGGTAGCGCAGGTGGCTACAACTACATCGGTATCTATGGCTGGACGGTTGACCCGCTCGTAGAATACTACATCGTGGACGACTGGTACAACAAGCCGGGTGCATACCTTGGCCAGAAGAAGGGTGAATTCCAGGTGGATGGCGATACCTACGAAATCTTCCAGAATACCCGTAACCAGCAGCCCTCCATCAAGGGAACGGCTACTTTCCCGCAGTACTTCAGCGTGCGTCGTAGCGCTCGTTCCTGTGGCCATATCGACATCACTGCCCACATGAAGAAGTGGGAATCCCTCGGCATGAAGATGGGTAAGATGTACGAAGCCAAGGTGCTCGTGGAAGCCGGTGGTGGCTCGGGCTCGTTCGACGTCACCTACTTCAAGATGACCGACGCCAAGCACCCGCTCGAAACTGCCAAGCCGGAAGAATCTAGCTCCAGCACGGTCGGCCGCTCCAGCTCCAGCACGGTGGGTCGCTCCAGCTCCAGCAGGATTTCCCGCTCCAGCTCCAGCATCGGCTTCGCCTCCAGCTCCTCTGTCTTCCAGGCCCTGCCGCTCGATGTCCAGACGCTCTCTGCGAAGCCGGTTCCTCCGTGACCTCCGCACTGAAGGCTCGCTTCCAGAACCCCGGTGTCTACCTGGTCAAGGGCAACGGCCGCCTGCACCGCATTGCTGTAAAGTAAAAATCTGTTAACATTGTGTTGTTTTTCGCAACAACACAAATACGGGCGAAACACTCCGATTTTACATCGGAGTGTTTATTTTTTCGGAAAAACGAGGAGTTATATATATGATTAAAAATTCTCAAATTCTCAAGGCTGGAGTTGTTCTGGCTTTCGGTTTGGCAACGTCGGCTTTCGCTGTCGATGCCTGTAAGGATCAGATGGCTAATCCCCGCGGTAGCGCTCACAATGTGAACGGCAACCAGACGGGTTCCATCAGCGGCACCAAGTGGGGCTTCGAACAGTGGTCCCAGGGTGGCAGCAACTCCATGAAGTACTACGACAACGGTACTTTCGAAGCTAGCTGGACTAACAATACTGACTTCTTGGCTCGTGTGGGTTTCCGTTACGGTGATAACGGCCCGGGTAAGAGCGTCAGCGGCATGCAGTACACTGCCGACTATAAGTACACCAAGACGGGTTCTGCCCAGTATGGTTACATCGGTATTTACGGTTGGACCGTGAATCCGCAGGTGGAATACTACATCGTGGACGACTGGTACAGCAAGCCGAGCTCCAACTACATCGGTCCCAAGCAGGGCGAACTCACGGTTGACGGTGCTACTTACACCATCCATACCTACGTCCGTGACCAGGAACCGTCCAAGACGGGTACCTCCACCTTCTTGCAGATCTTCAGCGTCCGTCCGACTGCCCGTCAGTGCGGCCACATCGATGTCCAGGCCCACTTCAACAAGTGGAACGAACTCTTCACCGGTCAGACTGCTAGCCTGCCGGGCTCCAAGGGTGGCAACAAGAGCATCCAGCTCAAGTTCGGTAACGTGACCGAAGTTATGCTTATGACCGAAGCCGGTGGTGGCGCTACGGGTTCCGTGGACTACTCCTACTTCGATATGAGCGAAAACGGCCAGCCGTCCGAACCGCCTAAGGAAATCGAACGTAAGCCGTTCGGTGGCACGGCTGCTTCCATTCCGGGTACTGTCGAAGCCGAAAACTTTGACGAAGGTAACTACGGCGTGACCTACTCCGGCGTTCAGGGTGCCTCGGGCGACGATGGCGACCATGACTACCGCGGCGAAGACTACGCTTCCGTGGATATCGTGGGTGGCGGTACCGGCAAGGCTATCGGTTACACCGCTGCTGACGAATGGCTCGAATACACCATCAACGTCACCAAGGACGGCGAATACGATATCGCAGCCAATGTCTCTAACGGTACTAGCGCCGGTAAGCTCGAACTCTCTCTCGATGGCAAGGCTCTCGCTTCGCTCTCGTTTACGGGTGTCGAAGGCGACTGGGATACCTACGAACTCGCCACTGGCAAGGCTACGCTCACTGCCGGTGAACACGTTCTCCGCATCACGATTGCCAATGACAACACCAACGTCGACTACGTGAAGTTCAGCCTGGAAGGTGCCGGTGAAGACGATCCTCCGCTGGCCATCAATGCCGACCTCCGTCTGGGCAACACCGCCAAGACTCTCCAGGTGTTCGACATGCAGGGCAAGTTCGTCGGCCTGGTCCACGTCGCTGCCGGTACGTCCGTCAATGACGCTGTCAAGGCCCGCTTCCAGAGCGCTGGCGTCTACATGGTGAAGCAGGGCTCCAAGATGCACCGCATCGCCGTGAAGTAATAACTGAAAGGTTTTCCTTCAACACTCAGAAGCGTCCCAAAAATGGGACGTTTCTTTTTTGTCTAGAAAAAAGGCGACCCGAAGGCCGCCACGTTTAAACGTCATTCCGGACTTGATCCGGAATCTAGCAATTACTTCTTGGCTTTCTTAGCTTTCTTTCCCTTCGGCGGATGGGCGGCAATCTTCTTGACGCTCTTGTCTTCGGCTTCTTCGAAGATGGCCTGTGCCTGCCTCAGCGTATCGGTCGGGTCGATTTCGATAGCTTCGGAAGCTTCGTCCACGAGTTCGGCGAACTTGTCGTACCATTCGGCGAACAGTTCCACTTCGAGGTGGTCGACGCCCGGCACCGTGAGGCGCACGCCACAGGCTTCGCCGATGCGGTCGAGGTACTTGGCCATTTCCGGCTTGAGGAGCGTGAGGTCGAGACCGTCCAGGTCTTCGGGTTCGAAGTAGACGGCATCGACATCGCTGTCGTCGTCCTTGGCCTTCTTCTTGCCCTTGCCGCACTTGCATTCGCCGTCGCAGCCGCAGCTGTCGCCGTTGCCGTAGAGGGCGAGGTATTCGTCGTCGTCCATGCCGCTGTCGTAGAAGAACTCGTCTTCTTCGAGGTAGAGCGTTTCCACGAAGATTCCCTTGGCGCCGAGCGTCTTGGCCGCGGCGATGAATTCCTTGAGGTCACCGCCGAAGTAGCGGGTCGTTTCCGCTTCTTCGTTCAGCGTCTGGACGGGAATGGGGGAGAGTTTCTGCTTCTTGAGGAAGTCGCAGACGATGTCAGTGATGGATTTCTGAGTCTTTGCCATTGGATTATCTCCTGTAGCCGCGCAGCGGCGTTCTTTCGTCTAAATATGATACTTCTTGAGGCTCGGGGCCTTTTCTTCAATCAACTTCATGATGCGGGCCACGGCGTCGGCGCCGTTGGCCGTATCCTTCACGCTCACGAGCGGCTGGAACAGCGGGCTGTTGAACAGCGTGCCCAGCGGAATCGGGTTCTTACGGCAGAACGTGATGTCGATGAAGTCGCGGGCGTCCTTCTGCAGGTTGTGCGCCTTCTCCTTGTCGCCGGCCTGGAAAGCCTTGTACAGGTCCACGAACGTCTTCGTGGCCTCGGGGATGTTGCCCGAAGCGCTGATGAGGCCCGTGCCGCCCATCTCGAGGAGGTCTGCGAACAGGCCGTCTTCACCGCTCATCACGGCGAAGTCCTTGCCCTTCGTTTCCTTGATCACGCGCATCGTGTCTTCGTGGAACTTCTCGCCAAAGCCGAATTCCACGGCCTGCTTGAGGCCGATGATGTTCTTGTCTTCGGCAAGTTCAATCAAGGTGTCGGGATGCACGTAGCTGGAAGTGCGGCCCGGAACGTTGTAAATCACGATCTTCGCGCCCGTCTCGCTGCTGAGCGTGCGGTAGTGCTTCAGGAGGCCTTCCTGCGGCGGGTTGTTGTAGTAGCCGGTCACGCAGAGGACCGCCACCGGGGCAATCTTCTGGACGTTCTCGATCATTTCGATGGATTCGCGAGTGCAGTTGGAACCGGCACCGGCAATCACGGGCACGCGGCCGTCCACATAGTCGAGCGTAAACTTGATGACATCGAGGTGTTGCTGCGGGGAAACCGTCGCACTCTGACCCGTGGTCACGGCAGGGAGCACGCCACTTGCGCCGTTAGCGATCACGTCGTCGATCATCTGGCCCATCTTCTTGTAGTCGATGGAGTTGCGAAGGTTCTTGGGATCGTCGTTCTTGAGCGGGGTGAACAACGCGGGGAAAACACCAGTAAGTTGAGAAGCGTTAGTAATCTGCATAGTGCCCTAAATATATAATTTTTTTATTTGTTGTGTTCTCGAAGGGGGGAGGATTCCCCCTCGCTCCAGCTACGTCGTCATGGCGGGCCGGAGCCTGTCCTGAGCGACAGTCGAAGGAACCCGCCATCTAGCCGTATCTTCCGCTACCCCCTCTGCGGGGAGCCCCCCGCAACGCCCCCGGCCGCTGTCAACTAACCGCTGTCATGCCCGACCTGGTCGGGCACCTCCTTCTTTTCGTCGAAAGGGGCAGTCCTGCAGAACGTCATGCTGACCATCGCCGATTGTCATCCTGAGGAAACTCAGGATCGGATTGTTTTTTCCTGATAAGATTGTCTCTAACGGAAGTATGTTTGCTTCGAGTGGCATTTCGCACGCTCGCACATTCACTTCGTTCGAGTGTTCGCTTTGCGAAACGCCTCCTCTCCGCAAAGAAACACGAGAGGGGCTCTGTTAGGGGCTGTTACTGCTGGGTACGTGTGAAGAGCGGGTACTGCTCAGCCCTCGTGACTAATAGTCCCATCGGGCTTCACGAAACTCGGGTTTTATTTTGAACCGCCTGGAACGTCTTGGCGCGGGGTTAGTAATCCTTCACGCAGCGAACGGAGAGACCGTCTTTTTTATAGTAAATGCCCTTATAAGTTATATTCGCTTGATTACTCAATTCAACAGCTTTATGCCTTTCGGCTTCATGCTCAAGGGGCAGTTGATAGGCCCCCAATTCCACTATACGTACGTACTGCGTAGGAAGCTCCGTCATACCGCCATATAAAGCCGAAAAACCCGTTCCATTTGCATCTCTATTGCGACCGGCAGAAACCTTCGAAGTAATGGCGAAGCCGGATTCCGTAACATCTAATGACATAAGCGCCATCCACTCCGTCCGATTCATCACATGCCATCCTTCCGGGCAGGCCCCCTGAATCATCAGATCATCCCATTCATGCTCGTATTCCCTGCCCGGGAAAATCGAATCCGGGCAGGCGGGCGTCGTTCCCGTCCATACGCTGTCGCAGGCCTTCGGGAGGCCCATCGCCTCGCTCCAACTGTACAGCCCGCCAAACCCGTTGTCGCAGTACCACGGATCATCATCGTAACAATACTTTTCGACTTTGGAATCGTCGAATTCGGTCGCGTCGAGCTTTATCTGGACACCATAATTCAAATTCTGAGCGAACACTTCGAATTCGGGGACACTCACCCACCCAGGCTTTTCAACAATAGTCTTGTACGTTTGCCCATCACGCGGGTCCTTGAACTCTCCATAAGACAGTGTGCTGTTGTAAAGGCTATCCATGTCGATATAGATCATTTTTCCCTCTTCCTTACACTCCGTGTATGACGTGGAGCTTCTTGCAGAGGATAATGCAAAAGAAACAGAACTACCAGGCTTTACGGACGAACTGCTCTTCGAACCTGTCGAAGAACTCGACTTCTCAGAACTGCTAGACTTGGCCGAAGACTTTCCACCCGTAGAAGACTTCACGGAGCTGCCAGAAGAGTTATCGCCACTCGAGGCGGGTGCATCATCTGACTTCGCAGAACTGGAAGGGAGGTCCCCGACCGCGTCGGGGAAGACAGATGAAGAATCATCGC
>CADBLC010000147.1:0-7919 GCA_902795385.1 Fibrobacter succinogenes
AAATGCAGAACTTTCTCCTTTCAATATAGTCGGGGATTCCTTCAAGAAAATAGTCGTTACCCGCGATGAGTTGTCGCCTTGGTACGATGACAAGGGCGTTTATCACATAGGTCTATGTGATTTCTTGCTCAAGGAAGATATTCTAGGGTAAAAAGCGTAAGATTCTTTTGCTGGCTCGCTAATCACTAACCACTTTCCGGTCCCATTTGCCTTTTTCAGTGGAATTTTGTATCTTAAAATCCGAAAAATTTGTAATTTGCTCACAGAGGTAAAACAATGGATATTCAGGAACTTTCGGAAAAGGTGCGCCAGCAGAGCGCTTTTTGCATGAACTTGCTGCGTGAAGTGGAAGGGACGGTGATTGGCCAGAAGGCTGGCTCTGGTGGAAAGCATTCTGACGGGTATTTTGGCGGACGGTCACGTGCTGCTGGAAGGCTTGCCGGGCTTGGCCAAGACGACTGCGGTGAAGGCTTTTGCCGATGCCGTGTCGCTCGACTTCAAGCGCATCCAGTTTACTCCTGACCTGTTGCCGGCCGACCTGCTGGGTACCACGATTTACAACGCGAAGGAATCCAAGTTCGAGACCCGCAAGGGCCCGCTCTTTACGAACCTGGTGCTGGCCGACGAAATCAACCGTGCGCCCTCGAAGGTGCAGAGCGCCCTCCTTGAAGCGATGCAGGAACGCCACATCACCATCGGCGACGAGACGTTCAAGCTGGACGAGCCGTTCCTGGTGCTGGCCACCCAGAACCCCATCGAGCAGGAAGGTACGTATCCGCTGCCCGAAGCCCAGGTGGACCGTTTCCTCTTGAAGGTGAAGGTCAGCTACCCGAACAAGGCCGACGAAATGAAGATTCTCGACGCCGTTGCCGGTGCGGGACTCCGTCAGCCGCAGGCCGTTGCCACGAAGGAAGACATTCTGGCCGCCCGCCAGCTGGTGAAGCAGGTGTACGTGGACGAACGCGTGCGCGAATACATCGTGAACTTGGTGCTTGCGACCCGCGATCCGGGCAGCATCAAGCGCAGCGACTTGGTGGGCTTTGTGGAAGTGGGCGCCTCTCCGCGTGCTTCTATCGGTCTTGCCCAGGCATCGAAGGCTCATGCGTTTATTCAGGGCCGCGCCTACGTGACGCCCGAAGACGTGAAGGCTGTCGCCATGGAAGTGCTCCGCCACCGCATTATCCTCAGCTACGAGGCCGAAGCGGAAGAAGTCTCCGCCGAAACCGTTGTGCAGAAGATTCTCGATTCTGTGGAAGTGCCGTAGTGAGGAGAAACGTTGCGGTTACGCAAAGCAAATGTTAATTTATCTGTAATTGCAGGGAGGCTTGCCGCAAGCCTCCTTTTGCTTGCTATGGTCTCGTGCAGCTATTCGCATTCCGACCCGTGTCAGAGCTCCGTATACGAGGAATGCATGGAGAGGACGGAGAATACGACGCTTGCCGATATCGTCTGCTCCGAAAAAGCGGTGTCTGAGTGTGGGGATTAGGGCTGCCGGGCTTGGAAAATTGCTATCTTTATGGCGAAAAAGGGCGCAGGGAGGTTCCCCGCGTCGCAATTTCGTGTTTTAACAGCAATCGACCCGCGGGCGGCCCGCCAAGGCTATGTTCTGGGTCATAAAAATGAAGGATATATGGCAAATCGTGTTGTTATCGGCTCCCAGTGGGGCGATGAAGGTAAGGCGAAGGTTGTTGATTTCTTGACGCTCGATGCGGATATCATCGTGCGTTTCCAGGGCGGCGCGAACGCGGGCCACACCGTCGAGGTGGGCGACCAGAAGTTCGTGTTCCACCTGATTCCCTCGGGCATCATGCACAAGGACAAGATTTGCGTCATCGGTAACGGTGTCGTGCTCGACCCCATCCAGACACTCGCCGAGATTGCCGACCTGCACACGAAGGGCATCAACCCCGAAGGCCGCCTGTTTATCGCTAACAACGCCCACGTGGTGCTCCCGTACCACTCCACGCTCGACAAGGCGAAAGAGAAGAAGGCGGGCAAGGCTGCCATCGGTACCACGGGTCGCGGTATTGGCCCCTGCTACAGCGACAAGGTGAACCGTATTGGCGTGCGCGTGGGTGACCTCATGGACGAGCGCGAACTGCGCCCCCGCGTCGAGGCGATGGCCAAGGTCCACAACGAAGAATTTACCGTGATGTACGACGTCCCGGCGATTGACCCCGAAGTGGTCATCAAGGACTACCTCGAGCTCGGCCAGAAGATCAAGCCGTTTGTCACCGACGTGAGCGAGATGCTCTACAAGGCCGTGAAGGCCGGCAAGCGCCTCGTGTTCGAGGGCGCCCAGGGCACCATCCTCGACGTGGACCAGGGTACCTACCCGTTCGTGACCTCCAGCAACACGGTCGCGGGCTACGCAAGCTGCGGCGCCGGCGTCGGACCTACGGCCCTGGACGAAGTCTGGGGCGTGGTGAAGGCTTACACGACCCGCGTGGGTAACGGTCCCTTCCCGACAGAACTTTTGGACGATACGGGCGACACGCTCCGCAAGATCGGTAACGAATACGGCGCCACCACGGGCCGCAACCGCCGCTGTGGCTGGTTTGACGCCCCGGTTGTCCGCAAGGCCGCCGTGGTGAACGGCCTTACGCACCTCGCCATCACCAAGCTCGACGTGCTCGACACGTTCGACACGGTAAAGGTTTGCACCCACTACGAGTGCGACGGCGAAAAGCTTGACTTTATCCCGAACCAGCTGTCGAAGGTTGGTCGCTGCACCCCGGTGTACGAGGAGATGCCCGGTTGGAAGCAGGATACGACCAAGTGCCGCAGCTACGACGAACTCCCGGACAATGCAAAGAAGTATTTGCAGCGCCTGGCGGAACTTGTCGACGTGAAAATTGGTATGATTTCTATCGGAGCCAAGCGCGACCAGAGCATCGTCATTGATGCGGGCCTCGCCAAGGGGTTAAATTTGTAACAAAAAATCGGAGGGAATGAGAAAATGGACGCTAACATTGTAGGACTGTTGAAGGGTGTAGAACTCTTCTCGGAATTGAACGAAGAACAGCTCGGGATGCTTGCCGACCTGGTCGTCGCGCAGAACTTCAATCGCGACGAGACCGTGGTGTTGGAAGGCGACGACTCCGTGCAGGCCTTGTACCTCATCGCTTCTGGCTCCGTGCAGGTCTATATGACTGGCGTCGACGGTCGCGAGACTATTCTCAGCTTCCTGGAACGCGGGGACTTCTTCGGCGAGATGTCGCTGATTGACGGTGAACCGAGGTCGGCCTCCGTGCGTACGGTGACGGACGCCCAGCTCCTGATTATCCACCGCGAATCCTTCTTGCGCCTCATCCGCCAGTCTCCCGAGATTGCGATGGGCCTCTTGAGCGAAATGAGCAAGCGCCTGCGCAAGGCGAACCGCCAGATTGGCTCTCTCTCGACGATGTCGGTGAGCGGTCGCGTGGCGGGCACGCTCCTCAACCTCATGGAAGAACGCGGTATTCGCATCCATACCGACAAGGGCACGATGGTGACGGTCATCCATAACCGCCCCACGCAGCAGCAGCTGGCCGATATGTCGGGCACGACGCGCGAGACTGTAAGCCGTATCTGCTCCTTGCTGGTGCGTACCGGTGCCATTGCCATGACGGGCAAGGACATCGTCATCTTCGATGAAGGCGCCCTGCAGGAAAAGGCGACTAAAGGCTAGTTCATAGCGCTTCAACTTTATATGACTAAGATAAAGAATATTCTGGACAAGCTTTTGTCATGGGCCAAGAGGACTCCCGTGGTGAAGGCTCTTTGCATTTGGATTGTATTGCTTGTCGTTATGGCCCTCTTCGTGGACAAGATTGCCATGCCTATCTTCTCGGGCCACTTTGCCTCGACGGGTGAAGTGCCGAATTTGGAAGGCATGAGCGAGGAAGCCGCCCAGAAGGCTCTGGAAGATGCCGGCTTCAAGTACGAGTGGCTCGAGGAAGGGCGTTACAGCTCGCAGATTCCTGCCGGGATGGTGCTTGTCCAGATGCCCGCGGCAGGCCGTATAGCGAAGCTCGGACGTACGGTCAAGCTTACCAGGAGTCTCGGGCTGCGCGAAGTGAAGATTCCCGACCTGCGCGGCAAGAGCCAGAAGCAGGCGGAAATTTCGCTCTCCCGCGCAGGCCTCGTGCAGGGCGAAATCGTCAAGGGCGCCCACCAGAGTATTCCGCGTGGCGTAGTCATCAGGACTATCCCGCTGGCGGGCAAGATGGCTCGCATTGGCGATACGGTGAAGGTTGTCATCTCGGCCGGAGCTACGACTGGCAAGGTGCTGCTGCCCGACTTTTCTGGCGAAGTCATCGACAACGTGTACCCGAAGCTTGAGAAGCTTGGCTTCAAGGTGGGCGATATAAAGCGCGTCAAGAGTGACGGCGGCGAAGCCCCGGGAACCGTGATGGAAACGGCCCCGCGCTATGGAGACTACCTGCCTCCGGACACCAAGATCGATTTCGTAGTTGCAGACTAGGTTCGTTATGGTTCGGTGTATGGGCCCCTTGTTAGCAGTGTTAATGCTGGCGCTCTCGTTGTGCGCCTGCTCCTCTGCGCCCCGCAAGCAGGACCAGCCGGACAAGGCGACGCTTACCGCCGCCGATTCTGCCGTTATTAAGGACGCGCTCGAGAAGATGAACATGCCCAAGGATTTGGACGTGGCTCATGAATCTTTTATCCGCGCGCAAGAGATGGAACTTCGTGGCGAAAAGCAGTTGGCCGAAGTCTTTTGGCAGCGTGCCTACGAAGCCGACCCCAGTAGCCGCTATCTCGCTTTCGCGGTGGCCTCGCGACTCTTTGCCCACGGTAACGATTCCGCGGCGCTCGCCATTGCACGCAAGGCGTCTAACTACAAGGGCCCCGTTCTCGCCAGTCAGCTGGAGCTGCTCGCGAAGCTTTACGTGAGGGAAGGCATCGCCGATTCCGCCCGCAAGTATTTCAAGGCCGCGCTCGATTCCTCGCATAATCAGGACATGACGCTGCTTTACGATTACAGCCTGTTCCTCGAGGCCGTGCAAGACAAGAAGGAACTGGTGAAGGTTTACGATGCGCTTTTGCCGCAGACGAATTACATCCAGTCGCTGTTCGCGCGCCAGGTGAACCTGCTACAAGGAACTGCTTTCGAAGATGGTGCAGGGGCTTGCCCTGCAGAAGCGTAACGGCGAAGCCCGCGCCATTGCAGATACCGTGACCGGCCAGACAGAACTGGACGAGGCGATAGTCAACTCGGCCTTGCTCACGTACGGCGAAAAGGAACGCGACGCCGCCCTCAAGTTCTTGAAGAAGAAGGTGTACGACGACGGCATGCGTACGCCCGTGATGCTCTACTACCTCGGTAGCTACGAGTTCGCTCTCGGCGAGCGCGACAGCGCGAGAGCTCACCTGGAAGAGGTGTACCCGAAGCTGGACAAGACGCCCTCCTATGCGGCGCAGGCCTGCCGGCAGCTTTCGGGCATCGCCTTTGCCGACGACAAGAAGAAGGAAGGCCTGAGGTACGCCAAGCTTTCTGATTCGCTGCAGCTCGGTGGCGACAAGGATTTCCTCGCGATGGCTTACGGCTATGCGGGCGAGTACGAAAAGGCTTACGTGCTGCTGGATTCCATGCTTGGCGTGTGGAGCCACTGGACCACGCTGAATTTGATGCGCTACAAGGCGATGCGTGCCCACCGCCAGTTGCAACATTCCTACGCCCAGATTCTGGTGATGGAGGCCCGCGGTATCGAAGACGACGGCAAGGCCGATACGCTCAAGCGCGCCCATGCGAGGGAAGCCCGCACCAAGGCGGAACTGTTCTGGGAAAGCATGCTGATGGCGGATTCGACGGACATGTTCGTGCGTTCGCTGATGGCGATGAACCTGGAGAGGCTCGGGCGTTACGACGAATCGTTCAGGATGTTCGACTACCTGCTCAAGAATGCGGGCCCGTCGCGCCTGGACTGGCCGGAACTGCTGAACTATTACGGCTATTCGCTGATTGACTTGAACCGTTCTCCCGAAGATGTGGAGAAGGGCTACCAGATGGTTTTGAAGGCGCTCGAGATGGAAAAGGCGGAAACCCCGAACGAGGCGTTCCTCGATTCCAAGGCGTGGGCGCTGTACCGCATGGGACGCTACGACGAAGCGCATTCCGCGATGCTCCTGATCAAGTCCAAGAATTTCGAGAAGGATTACGTGTACTGGGAACACCTTGCGGCAATCCAGGCGGCTCTCGGTAAAAAATCCGACGCTACAAAGTCGTACAAGAAACTTTTGAAGCTCCGCCCGAACCACGCCGCCGCCAAGGAATTCCTGGGCAAGAAGAAGTAGGTCGCCATGCTTGCCCGCCTTTTGCCGTCCTTGTCATTTATCGCTGCGGCCTGCCTTGCGTTTACGCTTTTTGGCTGTGCGGGCGTCTTTGCCCCGGCTCCTTCGACGTCGCGGGCTCCTGCTGCAGAAATGCCTGTTCGCGACAGCCTCCGTGCCAAGTTTGTGCTGACCGTCGTGGACAGTACCGGCAAGGACCAGGAACTCGACGCAGTACTTTTCGCCGTGCCGCATTTGCGTTACCGCATGGAACTGACGGGCCCGATGGGCGTGGGAGTCGCGTCGCTCCTGTGGACATCTGACGGCTGGAACATGGTTTTCCCGACAGAGAAAAAATACATCGCCGGCGTGGGCTACATGGTGGGCATCGTGGGCGACAATACGATGCCGATGGTGCCGATTCACCAGATGGCCGACATCTTTGACGGCATCCTGGTTCCGGAGAACAGCGAGGTGCTGGCCGAAAGCGATTCGGCTGGGTTCCATGTGGTGAAGGTGCGTGCGCCGAGCGGGATGATGTTTACGTATGGCAAGCAGGGCGGCGACGTTGCGTGGCTCATGCGCGGCAGCGGCGACAATGCCGAAGTATTGCGTTTTTCGGATTTCAAGGAGTTCGAGGGGGTTCGTGCTCCCGGATATGTTACGTTCGAGGCGGGCGGGAAGACGTTCATGAAAATGCGCATCAAGAAGGTTGCCCGCAATAAACCCTTCAGCCTCGGGACATGGCGCCTGAATGTTCCCAAAACCTACAAGCGCATCGGGGGCTAGCGGGCCCTTGCGGCGCTATTTTTGTAGATTGGATAGTGTATGAAACGTTTTGAATCTGCATTTTTGCTTTTAGCCTTTTTGATGATGCTCGTGTCGCCGGCCCTTGCCGTCGATACTCTTGAAGTTTTCGTTTTGCGTGTCCAGTTTGCCGAGGAGAAGACGGACAATTCCCTCACTACGGGCAAGGGCACTTTCGGGACGGTCCCCGACAAGAATTACGGCCTCGACCCGACGAAGCATAGCGGCAAGGTGCCCTACTGGGAAAAGCACCTGCAGTATGCCGATTCCTATTACCGTGCGGCAAGCGGTGGCAAGCTTGCCATAAAGAC
The DNA here is from genome assembly GCA_902795385.1 of Fibrobacter succinogenes. Lineage (GTDB taxonomy): Bacteria > Fibrobacterota > Fibrobacteria > Fibrobacterales > Fibrobacteraceae > Fibrobacter > Fibrobacter succinogenes_P. Next base: position 7,389 of record CADBLC010000147.1, read on the forward strand.
GAAGGTGTTCCCGATATACACGGTCAAGAAGCAGATTATCGATTATAACAGGACGAGCAAGATGGATGGCGAGAAGACGGCCGAGTTTGACGAGGCCCGCAGTCGCGACTACCTCACGTTCGTCTACGATGCGGTCGTTGCTGCGGCTGTTGCCGATACGTCCGATGCATCTCCTTTCCGCATTCCGCTTTCCAAGAATCCGAACGTGAAGCGTGCGTACATGATTGTGCATGCCGGTGCGAGCAGGCTCGTGGATGGTGGCAGCATGGGTACCGACAATGCGGATACTCCGGGCGACTTTATGGATGTCTATATCTCGCGCGATGCTTGGGAATACCTCATGCCCGATTCCGCGAAGAATGCCGACGTGAAGCCCGCTTTTGGAATCAACGACAAGGGCGATTCCGTGGTGAACGGCTTGCTGATTCACGGTTCCGTTCTGGATACGCTGCGTTCTATAATGGTGGTGAGCGAGACCGCTTCGCAGGATGGCCTCAACTGGGGCGTGAACGGCATCGTTGTGAACCAGAT
>CADBLC010000147.1:7939-9682 GCA_902795385.1 Fibrobacter succinogenes
TAGCGGGCTCGGTACCGAAATCGTGAAGGTGCCGCTGAACGCAAGCGAGTACTTGCTGATTGAAAACCGCCAGCGCAGCTGGAACAAAGACGGCAAGGTAAGCTTTGTGCTCGGCACGGTGGACGAGGATTCCGACACGACAATGCGCACGGTGGTTGTCGACAGCTTAAGCAAGGTTTTCGAGGACAGCACCTGCGATGCGAAGGGCAAGTGCAAGGTCAACACCAAGAAGGCGAAGGGCCTGATTGTGGGCATGGACAGCTACGATGCGGGCATCCCTGCAAGCGGTATCGCCGTATGGAAAGTGAACGAATGGTACTTGCGCGAGACGCTGGAATACGGCATCGCGAACTTCTGGGGTGGCGACACCCTGCGTGACCACCAGTTCGGTCTTTCGCTTGTCGAGGCCGACGGTATCTTGAGTATCGGCAAGACGTTCAAGAATGCGCTTGGGCAGGATACGTACGACTACGGAAGCGGTACGGACCTGTTGCCGCACAAGAGGATCCCTGCCAAGGATTCCAAGCAGAAGTTCGAGACCCTCACGAAGATTGGGCCTACGGGATATGCCAACACCAAGACGACGCAGGGCGGTTATACCGGCATCAAGATTACGGTGAACGTGCCTAAGGGTGCCCGCGAAGAAAAGACGGCAAACTCCTTCATGGGCGATAGCGTAGTGAACTATGCGGCGCCTATTATAAGCGTGACTATCAGCATCGATGACGGGAGCATTGAAGGGAGCCAGTTCCCACGTGAACTCGGCCTGAATTCGGCGGTGCGTGGTGCGGTGTTCGTGGACGACCCCGAACATGAGGGCGAAAAGATTCTCGTGGTGGGCGCAAAGGATGGAACGCTGCAGGCGTTCGGCGCGATGGGTGATACGCTGTTCGTGGCCGACACCTCCGTTATGCGTGCGACCCTGACCCGCGACAGCGCAAAGCGTGAAGTGCCGCTGTACCGCGTGGGTGCAAGCTATGGCCCGCTGGTGGGCATGGCGAGCGACGGCAAGGACGTTTACAGCGACTCCCGACGCAACAGGAAATCGACATCGATTCCGCGACGGCGGGGCCGATTGTGCTCAAGGGATATTCCTGGTTTGCGAGCAAGGGCAAGCTTTGGCGGAATGGACAATGGCAGAAGTTGTCGGATGATTTTGTCGCCCGTGATATGGCTTACTGTGGCGATCCTGCAAAGGATGATAGGCGAGGAGAAGATGTGAACGGCAATAAGTACAGTGCTCCGAACGGAAACCAGTTCGTTTTGGTTGGGGACGATGGTCGTATTGTTCTTGTAACGGATTTCTTCCGCTCCAAGGCTGGCGACGAACTCACGACGGGATGGAGTAGCTGGACCATCAACTCTCTCGACAAGCAAAGGCTTAGGGTTGCCTGCACCGACATGGACCGTGATGGATCGGATGAAATCGTTGTCGTTGGAAGTCGCGGGGCTGTCGCAGTCCTTAGGGAAACTGCCAAGGGGCTGGAATCGGTGTGGGCCAAGACGTACAAGCGTGGCGCTGCAGGCACGAGCGGCCTGAAGGACGAAACTTCCGGCATTGCCATCGGTGACATCAACGGAGACAAGTACCCAGAAATCGTGTTCCTGGGCGATAACCTCGTGTATGCGCTCGACCGCTCTGGGCTCCCTGTTGCCGGTTTCCCGGTGAAGATTTCCCGCGGTACGCCCGTGTATGGCTTTATGAGCGACCCGGTTCTTGTAGACGTGACGGGCGACAATGTT
>CADBLC010000148.1 GCA_902795385.1 Fibrobacter succinogenes
GTTTTACGGCAACCATATTTCGTCTGCAGCCAGTTGTCCAGATATTTCGATATGACGATAATCCTATTGGAAAACCTTGTGCCGATTCGCTCGCTCAACCGCAGGACAAACTTGGCAAGCGCACCCCATTTGGCGCGATTGTAATCCTGTCCATGATGCGTGTAGACAACCTTGATTCCAAGCATCCTGAAAATCGGGGCGACGAAAGCGGGACCAATGGCGTGGAGATGGACAATGTCCGGATGGAGCTTCCTTACCTTGAGAATACTCCTGAAGGTATGGACAAAGGCCTCAAGCCCTGCAGTATGCGGAGAGGCAATGGGCACAACCTTGACGCCCCTGTACTCGTACGGTTCGTCCTTCTTGGTATAACCCTTTCGTCCGATAATGGTTATCTCGGCGCCCTTGCTAGCCAATCTCGGATACAACTCCTGACAATGGGTTTCAATTCCACCCATTATGTCGGGAATTCCACGAGTTCCTAGAACAGCGATTTTCAAGTCGAATTACTCCGCCTTGCCCTTACCGATGCTGGACACTTCGAAACCAATCTTGCGGAGAGCGTCGGCATCGAGGATATTGCGGCCATCGAATACGAAGGCAGGCTTCGCCATGCCCTTGTAGATGCGGTTCCAGTCAAGTTCGGCGAAGCACTTCCATTCCGTGCAAACAACCACGGCGTGTGCGCCTTCGGCAGCCTTGTACGGGTCTTCTTCGAACGTCACCTGGTCAAGCACGTCCTTCAAGTCGCGCTTGGCATCGGGGATTGCCTTCGGGTCGGTCACGACCGGCTGTGCATGTTCGGCGAGCAAGTCACGCACCACGAGGTTTGCGGGGCTTTCGCGCGTATCACCGGTGTTAGCCTTGAAGGCAAATCCGAACACGGCAATCTTCTTGCTTGCAATCGTATTGAACATCGTCTCGAGCATGCGATCCACAACGCGGTGAGTCTGCCACTCGTTAATCTTCACAACGCTTTCCCAATAAGCAGCCACTTCGGGAAGTCCGTAATAGCCGCAAAGGTACACAAGATTCAGAATATCCTTCTTGAAGCAGGAACCACCGAAACCGATGGAAGCCTTGAGGAACTTGGGCCCGATACGGCGGTCCTTGCCCATCACGTAGGCGACTTCATCCACGTCGGCGCCGGTCTTTTCGCAGAGGGCGCTGATAGAGTTGATGGAGCTGATGCGCTGCGCGAGGAAAGCGTTCGCAGTGAGCTTCGTGAGTTCGGAGCTCCAGAGGTTCGTCGTGAGAATGCGGTCACGCGGCACCCAGTGGGCATACACGTCCACCAGCTTCTGGCAGGCGGCGAGGCCCGATTCCGTCTGGTGGCTACCGATGAGCACGCGGTCCGGTTCAAACAAATCGTTAATTGCCGTACCTTCGGCAAGGAACTCGGGGTTAGAGAGCACCTCGAAGTGCAGGCCCTTGTCATTGGAATTCAAGATGCGTTCCATCGCGGCGGCGGTACGCACCGGGAGCGTCGACTTCTCGACAATAATCTTGCCTTCGTCAGCGATTTCCAAAATGTTGCGAGCAGTCTTTTCCCAGTACTGCAAGTCGGAGGCCTTGCCGGCACCGTGGCCAAACGTCTTGGTCGGCGTATTCACCGAAACGAAAATGATGTCCGCTTCCTTGATGGCAGAAGGGATATCCGTGCTAAAGAAGAGATTGCGGCCACGGGCGCGCTTCACCACGTCGTCAAGGCCAGGTTCAAAAATCGGAAGATTGTCACTGTTCCAGGCATCAATTCGGGCCTGGTTGATATCGACTACAGTCACCTTGACATCGGGGCACTTGTCGGCGATAACAGTCATAGTGGGGCCACCGACGTAACCCGCGCCAATGCACAAAATCTTGGTATTGTAATTCATAGTAATTACAATCTAGCAAAATAAGATTTGGGCGGTTTCACCCGGCGCCGTTATTAGGCCTTCTTCCGCCTCGGCCTGCGCACTATGAACAGGCATGCGCCAATCAGCACCAGGGTCACCGAAATAGCCTTGCCCACCGGGAAGGCTTCAGCAAACACGAGGGCCCCAGCCAGGGTAGGGACAGCCGCCCCCACAGCCGCGCTAAACGGGATAATGAACAGAGCCCGGCCACGCGAGAAAGATATCTGGGAATAGAGGAACGCGATGCCGTAAGTCGCCACGTAACCGAGCGCCCTGAAGTCGAGCAGCAGGTTCGCGACCGACGACATTTCGATATGGTCCAAATCGAAATCCATGGCGAGGCTCTTGTAGAACGCCGCCGAGAGCCCGAAGCCGACACCCATAATAAGCGAGTCCACCATCTCGCGGTTCTTCACGAACAAGTGTGCCACCAAGGTCACAAGGCAGAGCACTCCGGCATACATCCAGAGCAGACCGACATTCTGCACTGCGGTCGATTCGCCGAGGTTCTCGACCGAATAAAGCAGCCCCGCCACCACAAAGCAAATCGCCACAACGATGCGCTTTGTCAAGACTTCCTTCAAGATGCAAAAGCCCATCAATGCCGTAAGCACCGGGTTCAACACCATCATGGGTTGCACCTGCGAGAGGTCGTAACGCGCCATCGCGATATAGTAACCGACAGTCGCCAAACCCGAGCAGCAAATTCCGAGCCACCAGAATTTGTTCGTAATCACACCCTTGAAAAATTCCCATGGTTTAGACGTACCGCCGGTACGCTTGCCTACCGTAGACACCCCCGACTTTTCGAGGATATTGCCGCAGGCAAAAAGGAACGCCGGACCGATTGTGAGTAGAAGGAAAAGCATGGGCTAAAGACCGTCGTAAATTTCCTGGTAAATCCAGTAGTTGCCCATGACGCGCTTGACGTAGTCGCGGGTTTCCCAATAGCTGATTTCTTCGGCGCGAAGATCCCAGGGCTTGCCCTCGCCCGCAGCCTGCCAGCGCTTGGTGGGCTTGGGGCCCGCGTTGTAATTTCCGAGTACGTACATGTAGTCGTCGCTGTATTCGGCCTTCAAGTCCACGAGGTAGCGGATTCCCAGGCGGATGTTCATGTACGGGTTAAAGAGCAGCTGCGGGTCAAACCATTCGGCGATGCCTTCCTTTTCGGCAAGCATCTTGCCGGTAGCCGGCATTACCTGCAAAAGGCCGCACGCACCCACGGGCGATGCAATCTGGAAGTTGAAAATCGATTCCTGGCGCATCACGCTGTACACGAAGAACGGGTCTATACGTTCGCCGGAATGGAACTTGACTTGTTCGGTAAACGGAATCGGGTAGAGGTAATGCAGCACGCTTATCGGCGGCGACATCAAGCGACGGCGATCAATGTTGTTCTGGAACTGGCGCGCCAGGCGGTAGCCCGCAGCCGTCTCGCCCACTTCGTAGAACAGCATGCCGTATTCATACAGGAAGTCTAAACGCTTGTAGTTCTTTTTGCGGGCTTCGTCGTACAGGGCAAAGGCCTCGTCGGCAAAGCCGTACAAGAAGAGGTTCCTGATGCGTTGGTAACGGTCGCGATTATAGGTGGCTGTATCGGCCTTGACGCCCTTCTGGCTTGCACGAATCCATGCGAGAGTTTCCTCGGACGACATGGCCACACCATGGGCGAAGGGAACCTTGCCCTCGTCCATCAACTTGTTCTCGACAAGCTTGAGGCGCGAACGGTGCGCATAGTAGGCCAGCGGGAAATCGCGAATGCAGTCGAGGTAGGCCTCGCGGGCAAGCGAATCCTTGCCGAGTTTCAAGTACGCATCGCCCAGGAACATGCGGGCGCCACTGCCGCTCCACAAGAACGGATCCTTGGTCGCGTCGATAAAGGCGGCCACGGCCTCGTTCCATTTTTCCTGCTTGAAGTAGATGAAGCCTATACGGAACTTGGCCCACTGGCGCTTGATATTGTTCTTGAACTTCTTGTCGGCAAGCGTACGGAAACACACGATGGCACTATCGTAGAGCTCCTTCTGTTCGTATTCAAAACCGCGGACCCAAAGATTGTTCGCGTTTTCCTTGCTGTAGCGGTTCACTTCCTGCAACAGCGAATCCATCGTCTTGATTTCTTTTGCGTACGTCTTCGCATCGTTACGGTACAGGCGGAGCGTAGACTGCATCCACAGCGGACGTGCCTCGACCGAGTCGAGCAGGAACTTGAACTGCGCAATGGATTCCTTTTCGCGCTTGAGCGTGCGGAGTGCGACAGCGCGTTTTTCCCAGAGCGTGATGCGCGTACCCATGTCGAGCGTACTCGGCGGCAGCAGTTTCTGCAGGGAGTCTTCCGGCGGGGCTACGGCAAGCTCGGGCTTTTTCGCGATTTGCAGGGAATCGAGAATGCGGATGGAATCGAGCAAGGCAAGGCAACTTCCGGCTTCGTCTTTCGCACATGCCATCTTCGCGTAGGCGACCTTCTCGTTCAAGTTTTCAGGAGCGCCCTTCACCTTGCGAAGCCTGCGGATGGCCGCAAAAGCGGAATCCCTGTACGCGGTAGCGCTCGTGAGCAGCTGCATGTAGAGGCGCTTCGCCTGCTTGAGCTGCTTGAACTGTTCCAAATACATCGCATAGCGGTACCTGAGCGCAGCGGCATCGTCCCCCTTCGGGTACTTGTCCAAGAATACCTTGAGCGAATCCGCATGGGCATGGTCGGTAAGCGTCGAATCGGCCATGGCGGCTTCGATGCGCATGCGCGAAGCGGACTTGTCGAAAGCGGCATCGGTTGCAAATTTTGCCCCGAGGGCCAGGGTCTTGCGCATCTGCACAAAGTCACCCTGCATAAAGCGGGCCTTCGCCATGCGCAGTACTACGTTTTTCTCGAGCAGCGTATCGCGGGA
>CADBLC010000149.1 GCA_902795385.1 Fibrobacter succinogenes
CCAAACTTCATCCATGCAATGTCGTCACCGATGGTTTCGACCTTCCAGCCCGGGATAGTCGGGATGAGCATGGCGAGGTTCGTCTTACCGCAAGCAGACGGGAATGCGCCAGTCACGTACTTGACTTCGCCCTTCGGGTTGGTGAGCTTGAGGATGAGCATGTGTTCAGCGAGCCAGCCTTCATCGCGAGCGAGAACGGTAGCGATACGGAGAGCGAAGCACTTCTTACCGAGGAGGGCGTTTCCACCGTAGCCCGAACCGTAGGACCAAATGAGGCGTTCTTCGGGGAACTGAGTGATGTACTTGTATTCAACGTCAGCGCAGGGCCAGATGCCGTTGTCGCTTTCGCATTCGCGGAGCGGCTTACCAACGGAGTGGAGGCACGGAACAAATTCAGCGTTCACGTCTGCATTGAAGATGTCGAGAACCTTCTTACCGGCGCGAGTCATGATGTCCATGTTGAGAACAACGTATTCGGAGTCCGTGACTTCGATACCGTTCTTGGAAATCGGGGAGCCGAGCGGGCCCATGCAGAACGGAATCACGTACATGGTACGGCCGTGCATACAACCCTTATAGAGCTTACGCATCGTCTGCTTGAGTTCAGACGGGTCGATCCAGTGGTTGGTCGGACCTGCATCTTCTTCCTTCACAGAGGAAATGAAGGTACGGGATTCGACGCGGGCCACGTCAGACGGGAGAGAACGGAACAGGTAGCAGTTTTCCTTCTTGGCGAGCTTCGTGGCGAGGCCAGCCTTGACGCACTTCTGCATAAGGGCATCGTATTCTTCCTTGGAGCCGTCAACGACAACGACGTTGTCCGGTTCGCACATGGCAATCATTTCATTCACCCAAGTACTGATCTTCGGGTGCTTGATATCGTTAAGGGTAAGACTCATTATGAGCTCCTGTTTGGTTTAACGTTAAGTTTCGAGTTTTTTCGAACGCAGACAAATATAGCAATTTTGACCGGACGGGCATAGACGGTACGGTTTCGCATATCCGTTCAAGGCCTAAAAACATAAATTTCCATTTTTATGGCTTTTTTGAAAAAAAAAAGGTAAATTTAGCGTGTTGTTATAATTTTCTGTTATTGTCAGAGGTAATATGAGCTGGTCTTATTCTAGGGATCACCAAAAGAACATCCTGTGCATGATCATGGCAGGCGGCCAGGGAAGCCGCCTCCAGCCCCTCACCCGCGACCGCGCGAAACCCGCCGTACACTTCGGCGGAACCTACCGCATCATCGACTTTGTCCTGAACAATTTCATCAACTCCGGCATCTTCAAGATCAAAGTGCTGACGCAGTTCAAGAGCGATTCCCTGAACAAGCACATTTCCGCCGCATGGAACCTGAACGCGAGCCTCGACCAGTACGTCGACCTCGTTCCTGCACAAATGCGCACTGGCGACGACTGGTACAAGGGCACCGCCGACGCCATTTTCCAGAACATCAACCTCATCACGGACGAACGCCCAGACCTGGTGGCCATCTTCGGTGGCGACCACATCTACAAGATGGACATCAACCAGATGATCGATTTCCACCTGAGCCGCGCCGCCCTCCTGACCATCGCCGCGATTCCCGTTCCCGTCTCGGAAGCAAGCGAATTCGGCATCATCGAGGTTGATGCAGACAACCGAATGGTCGGTTTCGAGGAAAAACCCAAGTACCCCAAGGAAATGCCCGGCAACCCGGGATGGTGCCTCGCGAGCATGGGCAACTACCTCTTCACGAGCAAGTTCCTGGTACGCGAACTGCTTAAAGGCGCACAGAGCGGCGCCACCGACTTCGGCAAGCACATCATTCCGAGCCTGTACAAGGAGTATCCCGTTTACGTGTACGATTTCAACACGAACATCGTGCGCGGCGAGCAGGCCCGCACCAAGGGCTACTGGCGCGACGTGGGTACCCTCGACGCCTTCTTCGAAGCGAACATGGACCTCTGCTCCGAGAACCCGCCGTTCGACCTGTACAACAACTACTGGCCCATCCGTACGTTCAACTGGAACCAGCCGCCCGCAAGGTTCTTTGCCGGCGACGGCGACGCCCACCAGGGAGCCGCCATCGACTCCATCGTTTCCGCAGGCTGCATCATCGGCGGCGGCACGGTCGTCAAGAGCATCCTCTCCCCCGGCGTCACCATCCAGAAAGACGCACTCGTCGAGGAGAGCATCCTCTTCCCCAACGTGACCATCGGCCCCGGCGCCAAGGTGCGTCGCTCCATCATCGAGAAGGGGCTGCACATCCCCGCCGGATTCCAGATCGGTTACGACCTGGAACGCGACCGCAAGCTCTTCCATGTGACCGAATCCGGAATCGTCGTGCTCGCGAAGGATACCATTATAAAGGCCTAGACGAGAGAACGGCCCTGCGGGCCTACAGACGAAAGACGAAAGAATCGCATTCAACAGTGTGCAACGCGTAGCAATGCACAAAAAAAGCCCCAGTCCGAAGACCGGGGCTTGTTGACGTATTGAGGACAAATTATTCTTCTGCGACCGGAGGAGTGACATCACCGGCACCGCCACCGAAGTTGCCACCATCGTGAAGCTAGAATCACCGAAGTTCATGCCGCCGGGCATCGTGAAGCTGGAATCACCGAAGTTCATGCCGCCGCCAAAGCCACTCCAAGCGGAATCGCCAAAGTTCATGCCGCCGCTCCATGTGGAGTCACCACCGAAGCCGCCAGTCCAGGTAGAGTCACCAAAGCTCATGCCGCTGAAGTCCATCTGCCATTGACCATTCTTGCAAACGTTGGCTGCAGCAGTTGCCGTGGAGTCATAGACCCACTGACCGTTCGTGCAAACCAGCACAGCCGCGCCCATCATGTTCTGGACTGCGCCTTCTTCGTCACACTTCATCATGTCGGCGAAGGCCGTGGAATCGAACTGGAAGTTGGTGGTATCGAAACCGGTCATGCCGCCAAGATCAGCAGAGCTCTTGGGGGTCGCATCAGCGGAGCTCGTTGCGGCAGCGCCGTTGGAATCGCTAGAGGCTGCAGTCTGGTCACCGTTGGAATCGGTGGAAGTGGCAGACTTTTCACCACCATTGGAGTCGCTAGAAGCAGCAGTCTTGTCACCGTTGGAGTCGGTAGAAGAGGCTGTCTTTTCGTCACCGGCCGTACCGCCGTTCGATTCGCTGGAAGCAACATCGCCGCCAGCCTCATTCGAGGCGCTCGAAAGAGTCGGCTGTTCGTCACCGCCAGTGGCTTCGTTGCTGGCAGAGGTAGAATCGTCGCAAGCGACGAAAGCGAATGTGGATGCGACAATCATCGCGAGTCCAATTTTCTTGAAGTTCATATTAATCTCCTTGGGGGTTTGGGTTATCCTAAATATAATTTATTTTACAAGAATAGTTTGATTTTTTACCAAAAACAGCATTTTTTACAATTTCTTAGAAATAATTCTTACACAAAAAGTTATACAACAGCCTGTTTTTCGTTTTTTAACAAAAAACGCCCACATCAGCGATGCAGGCGTTTAAAAGTCAAATCAGACAATTTTACATAAGGGATTTACACCTGGACGCACCTACTAGAAGCCACCCATGTCGCCTCCACCGAAGCCACCCATGTCGCCACCGCCGAAGCCTCCCATGTCGCCTCCACCGAAGCCACCCATGTCGCCACCGCCGAAGCCACCCCAGTCGCCTCCACCGAAGCCACCCATGTCGCCACCGCCGAAGCCACCCATGTCGCCACCGCCGAAGCCGCCCATGTCGCCTCCGCCGAAGCCGCCCATGTCGCCACCGCCGAAGCCACCCCAGTCGCCTCCGCCGAAGCCGCCCATGTCACCTCCGCCGAAGCCACCCATGTCGCCTCCGCCGAAGCCGCCCATGTCGCCTCCGCCGAAGCCGCCCATGTCGCCTCCGCCGAAGCCACCCTGGCCTCCGCTAACGCTCGAGGAGCTTTCCACAGGATCATTTGCATACGAGACCGTGCTCGCAGAACTCAAAGCCGGATTCGAATCCGTGCTCGTAGCAACGGACGCACTGGACGCAAAGATGTCCGCACCGTCCGAACTTGTTACGGTATCGCCGCCAGTCGATTCACTCGAAAGTGCGGGCTGATTATCACCGACAGTATCGTTACTGGCAGCTACGGAATTGTCGCAAGCGACAAAGGCAAACGCGGAAGAGAGGATTGCCGCGAGTCCAACTTTTTTGAGATTCATGTGTACTCCTTTGGGAAAGTTTTAATTAATATATTTTTTATTTTACAAAAAATCCCCATTTTTTAATCGTAATAAGCGGTTTTTACAAAAACACTGAATTAATTCTTACACATTAAGTGTGATGCAAATCAAATTTTCCGTTTTCATGCAAAAAAAAGCCTGCATCGACGATGCAGGCGTTTAAGAACAAAAGATGTAAAGTTTACTTATGGACGACCGTATTGCTCACCTTGCCGTTCGCAATCTTGACTCCGTTCCAGACGATAGCGTCGCTAATGGTGCAACCGGAGATTTCGCAGTCGTCACCGATGGACACGTTAGGCCCAATCTTGCAACCGTGAATTTTCGCGTTCTTGCCTATATAGCAAGGCGGCACAATCTCGGTGCCCTCGAACTTGAGGTTGCCGGAATTGTCGTTGCGCTTGAGCACGTGGGCGTTCGTCTCGAGGAGTGTCTCGACAAGGCCGCAATCGAGCCAACGGGAAACGGGAGCCGTGCGGAACTTGCAACCCTTCTCGAGCATCATCTCGAGAGCGTCGGTCAGCTGGAACTCGCCCTTGGTACGTATATCGTTGTCCATCAAGTATTTAAGGCTTTCCTTGAGAACCTTGACGTCTTTGATGTAGTATATGCCTACAATCGCTTCGTCGCTTACGAACTCCTGCGGTTTCTCGACCAGACGAGAAATTCGACCGTCACCGTCGGTCACGGCAACACCGAAACGCTTCGGGTCGTCAACCTTGAACGTGTAGAGGATATTTTCCTGAGCCCCGTCCAGTATCCGCAGATCGGCCTCGAACAGCGTATCGCCGAGGATAATCAATAGGGGTTCGTCATCGTCGACGAACGGGAGAGAAAGGCTGATGGCTTCACCCAGGCCCTGGGGCTTGGACTGGACCACCGTACGGACTCTGCCCCACTCGGGCTTCGTCTGCAGGTACTCGTCCATCTTCTCGGCCTTGTAGCCCGTAATAAAAATCGTCTCGGAAGGCTTCAGGATAGAGGCCTCCTCCACAATCCAGTCAATGATCGTTTTTCCAGCCAGCGGAAGGAGACACTTTGGACGATCCTCAGTATAGGGGCGCAGTCTAAGTCCATTTCCGGCAACAGGCAGTACGATTTTCATCAAAAAAACCTTTTTTTAACAAACACTCAATTCAACCACCCTAATCACCGCTCGATAAAAATAACAAAAAAAAACTGAATGGAGTATTTTGTATGCGTAAAACCAACAAAAAATGAAAAAAAAGACCCCGGATGATTCCGGAGTCTTTTTTTCGTGGATGATGCAGGGGTCGAACCTGCGACCCGCTGATTAAGAGTCAGCTGCTCTACCAACTGAGCTAATCATCCATTGTCGCTTGGACGCGCACAATTATAGAAAAGCGCGCAAGGCTTGTCAAGGGTTTTTCATAAAAAAATTAAAAAATTTTTCTACATTCATGACCATGAGCCTAAACACTAACCGCATGGACGCCTACCTGGCTTTTTTGGGGGTGGAACGGAACCTTTCGCCCGCCACCATCCAGAGTTACCAGGAAGACTTGCGGCATTTTGTCGGTTGGCTCGACGAGAACTCGATTGATCTCAAGGAACTAACCCCCGAAAGGCTGGACGACTTTTTGACTTTTACCGCCGGGCAAGTGGAATACTCCCCCACCTCGATTGCGAGACATTTTTCGAGCCTGCGCGGGTTCCTCAAGTACATGCAAAAAGAAGGCGAGTACGACTACAGCACCGAATCGATGCTCGAACGCCCCAAGCTCGGGCATTACCTGCCGCAGTACCTCACCCGCGAAGAGGTGGACAGCGTATTCGAGAGCGCGGCCAACGGCAAGAACCCGCTCCGCGATACTGCACTTTTCGAACTCATGTACAGCGCGGGCCTGCGTATTTCGGAAACGCTCGGCATCAAGCTTTCGCAGCTGGACCTGGACAACGAATGGCTCACGCCGATTGGCAAGGGCAACAAGCAACGTCTGGTGCCGCTCGGCAGCAAGGCAAAAGAAAACCTGCGAGCCTGGATTGAAGAAGGACGCCCCCTCACCCACCCGACTACAGACAACATAATTCTTAATTCCCGAGGCAAGCCGATGACGCGCATGGGTGCCTGGAAGATAGTGCAACAGCACACCGCGCACCTCGCCAAGCAGGTCTCGCCGCATACGTTCCGTCACAGCTTTGCCACGCATTGCCTGGAAGCCGGCATGGACTTGCGCGTACTGCAGGAGCTGCTTGGCCACGCCGATATCAGTACCACACAAATTTATACGCATATCGACAAGGAATTTATAAAGCAAGAGCACCGTGCGTTCCATCCAAGGGAACAGGCGCATTGACATGCGCTGTATTTCTATTTAAATTTCTAGTATAAAAAGCATGCTTTATCCGGAAAATCGAGGGAACCATGAAAAAAGCAATTCCAGCCCTTCTGTTCGCGGCCATGATGGCCGCGGCATTCCTTGCCGCCTGTAGCGACGACGATTCCAGCGACGAAATCCTCCCGAGAAAGGTCATTACGGAGGTCAACTCCATCTACGAACTCGGAAAATGCGGCGACGAAAACGAAGGCGATACCGTATACGCCAAGGAACAGGACGCAGAATACTATTGCCACGAAGAATCCTGGACCCCCGTCCCCAAGAGCGATTCCTTAAGCTCCGCGAAATCTTCCAGCAGCAAGGCCAGTTCATCGTCCATGACCAAGGACGAACTCAAGAAGTTCAATGACCTGTGCAAGGCTTCGGGCGGTACGGCAAAAGACGGAGCTTGCGTCTGCAAGAGCGAACTCTGCGATATCGGCGCAGTCTGTAACACCATCACGGGCGTCTGCGGCAACCAGAGCAAGCCTACCGACATAGACTCCACCGCCAGTTCATCCTCGACCGAAACAACATTCGCCGACTTGTGCAAGGCATCGGGCGGTACGGCAAAAGACGGGGCTTGCGTCTGCAAGGAAACCGCTTGCGACGAAGGCGTTCTCTGCAACACCAAGAGCAAGGAATGCGCGAACAAGGACGCTGTTGAAATCGAATGCGACGACAGCTACAAGAGCACCTGCTCCAACAGCCCCGCAAGCATCGGCGTTGTCAAGGAATGCGTGAAGGGTGTCGTCGTGAACCGCTCGTGCGGCACAGTATCTTGTAACGAAGAGGGCACGGACTGCGGCGACACCAACGATGACGAAGGAAAGGGAACCGTCTACGAGTGCGTCGCCGGCGAAGCCAAGAAGGCCGTTTCCATATGCGGCAACAAGTCGTGCCGTACCGACAAGGCCATCTGCGGCGAATGCCTGAACGGCGAACTGAGGTGCGACAACGACAACAACAACAATGCCGTCATGTACAGGTGCGTCGACGGGCAATGGGAACGGCTCCATAACAAGTTCGACCCGCTCGACAAGGAATATTACAAATGTCCCGTCGCTTGTAGAGAGGGCACCGATCCGCAGATAATGGATTACGAATGCGACATAAACCAATGTTCTGATTGTGATCCATGCTGGGGTGAACCAATGGTGGGATCTCCCTCCAATCCAAACCCCTGCTACGACGAGAAACGTTGCAAACAAATTCTCAAGGATGAAGATCCCGACTACCCGCCGTTCAGGGATTTCGAAACGAAAAATAAATGGAAGGCCCTGATTCCCGAAGAAAAAATGGCCGTGAAGACTGTTACAGGATACAACTGGAAAGACTATACCCACACTGACGTTAATGACCGAGTGGGGCCTTTCGAGTTTGACCTTACAAACGAGACGCGCCGCGTATCGTGCAACGCCTTGGGAACCTACTTCGGCAAATGCCACAACACCCTGCAGACCTGCATCAACACAAGTTATCACAAAGGCGGATTCATGGTGGTCTGCGCTAACGGTGAACTTATCGACGAAGAGAAGGAAGGAGACGGAATCGCTTGCAATTGCGAAATAACAACTAACAACGCCGAGGGATGTTGTTACACCAGAAGTGCCTGCTTCAAGCAAACCAACTGGTCTAGGGACCGCTGCGCTAAGCCCCAGAGCACCGCTGCCGACGAATAATTTCAAAGCCAAAACAAGCAGAAAGGAACCGCAAGGTTCCTTTAGCGCACCCCTGGGAATTTTCATGTAAAGGGGATATATGTTTATCATGGATAATTATGACTTGTAGAATCTTAAAACTTGCCGTCTGCGCGCTTTCTTGCGCGTTTACGGGTGTATTTGCCGGCCCCGGCCTAGCCGACGGTGCGGCCAAATTTGTTGGCAGCACGACAATGGAAGGCGAAGTACCTTCCGATTTCGGGACTTACTGGAACCAGATTACTCCAGAAAGGCAATGCACCTGGCAGGCCGTCGAAAAGACCCGCGGCACATTCGACTTTTCTGAATGCGACATCCCCTACAACTGGGCAAAAGAGAACAAGGCCATATTCAAATTTCATACCCTATTGTGGGCTTCAGGCAACCCTTCTTGGCTTAGAGACCTTAGTGCAGAAGAAACCAAGGATGCCGTCACCGCCTGGTTCGATGCCGTTGCAAAGCGCTATCCGGACCTGGAATATATCAACGTAGTCAGTGAAGCCAAGCGAAAACATTCACAAATAGGTACAAACAACAAGATTATTCAAGCCCTTGGCGGCGACAACGAAGACTATAAATTCATAACCACAGCGTTCAAGATGGCTCGCGAGCGCTGGCCCCAAGCAATTCTCATTTACAACGACAACAACACAATCCAGTGGGAAAAAGACGAAGGCATCAATCTAATCAACACGATTCGGAAAAACGGTGCCCCTGTCGACGCCTATGGGCTTGAGGGAAACGATTTGATTGTAATGGGCTCTGGCCCCATGAAATGCTACAATCCAGACTTGCTCAAGGGCGCCCTTCAGGATATCTACGAAAAAACAGGAACGCCTCTACTCATTTCTGAATATAACATCAGCACCGAAACCGATAGCACACAAAAAAAATGCTTTTCGGAACATATCCCCGTTTTCATGGAAACCGAATATGTAGTAGGAGTCACCCTGTGGGGGTATCGCTACAAACAGTCCCTATTGCAATGCCTCACAGACCCGGGCATCAGCTGTTCCGGCATCATCAAGGACGGCGTGGACCGCCCGGCAATGACCTGGCTCAAGGAATATTTCGCGGAACACATTGCCGACAGTAAGAACATTTGGTTCCCTACATCCGATTTTCCGGGAGATGGTCCGACTGCAATTAGCGGCGAGCTTCACCTGCAGGCAAATACACTCCAGGCATACGATGTCTTTGATCTAAACGGCAACCGACTCGGCCGTCTGCGCGCCTACACCATGGACGAGGCCGTTTTGACACTCAAGAATACTAGCGACATCAAGGTCCAGGGCATCTACATGCTCCGCTCCGTCCGGAACGGCACTGTAAGGCGAGTCCGCATTGCACGATAGAAGCAATTTTTCTATCTTTGCCTTGGTCAAAATTTAAACCAAGGATTAACAATGAGCAAGAATTACAAGATTGCAGTGCTTCCGGGCGACGGTATCGGCCCCGAAGTCATGAAAGAAGCTGTCCGCGTACTGGACGTCGTTTCCAAGAAGTTCGGCTTCGACGTGAACGCCGAATGGGCAAACGTCGGTGGTGCCGCCTACGACGAAAGCGGTTCTCCGCTGCCGGAAAGCACCCTCAAGCTGGGCGAAGCTTCTGACTGTATTCTTTTCGGTTCCGTGGGTGGCCCGAAGTGGGAACACCTCCCCCCGAACCTGCAGCCGGAACGCGGCGCACTTCTCCCGCTCCGTAAGCACTTCAAGCTTTTCTGCAACCTCCGCCCGGCCCGCGTCTATAAGGAACTCGCAGGCGCCTGCCCGCTCCGCGCCGACATCGTTGGCGACGGTTTCAACATCCTCACCGTCCGCGAACTGACGGGTGACGTTTACTTTGGCCAGCCGAAGGGCCGCGAAGGCGTTCCGGGCTCCAAGGAAGAAATCGGTTTCGACACCATGAAGTAC
>CADBLC010000150.1 GCA_902795385.1 Fibrobacter succinogenes
CCCTCGGCAGCATCCTTTTTTGCGCATGCCTTTACGCGTTCCAGCTCGGCAAAAAACTGAGACGGCGAAAGATCTTTAGGCAAGCGGGAAGAAAGCATGGGAGAAATTAGCAGCTAGTCCTTGATACAGCGGATCGATTGGCCAAAATCTTTACCATAGGGGCCAAAATGAGTGGTTTCATCCGATGAAAAAATATTCATGCGGTAGGCTCGTCCTTCTTCATCAGAGAAAGAACTCCAGAAGAAAGCGTCTGCGCCGCCATATAGATAATTAACAACATCGGGGTTAGGGATAAAGCGCCCGCCCGCAGGAATCGCCGAGAAACCAAAAACGTCCCTTCCATTCCAGGCTGTTTTCGACTTGAGGATTTTGCCCGCTTTCAATTTGCCGCCGAGCAACTCCACCAACGCAGTCCATTCATCGTAATTCGGCAAATGCCAGCCTTCAGGGCAAATCCCTTGAACTTTTTCCGGGAGCGAACACATTTCTCCATCACCGCACACCATCGGATTATTCTTATCCGAAGCAAGCTTTACGGAGTCAATCGCAGCGGCCCAATTATAGAGCCTTCCGCCAACCTTGCAATTATCCGGATTATCCTTATAGCACCAGTTCCGACTCAAAAGGCTGGGTGTCTTTACGCTATCCGCATAGTTCAAATTTTGCGCCATCCACACCTGATTCCTGATTGCAACAGTCTTATAGACCTGCCCGTCACGAGAATCAACAATTGAATCATACTTGATTCTCGGATTTAAAAAATCGTTTTTAGAGGCATCGACCGGCCAGCCATCATAATCGTCAAACAAGTAGACTCCCGACGAGCTAGACGCCACCGATGACGAAGATACATCAACAGAATCCTTGATGCAACGGACACTGTTACCTTCTTGTTCATAGGTACCAACAAAAGATGCATAAGAAGGTTCGCCAAAACGAACAGCATAAACCATGTCTAACGCTTTTCTTGACGTAGTCCACAACAAGGACACATCACCTTGGCCCACGTCATCGCCCTTTTCCAAGGAATATCCTGCCGGCAAAACGCCAAACCCGTACGAGTCGGCTCCTTCCTTAACCCCCGTCCATACGGTGTCGGACTTCAGCTTAAAGCCGGCATAGTCACTGCCCCCAATCGCCTTGAACAGGGCTGCAAACTCCGTCGAATCTGGCAAATGCCAACCTTCGGGGCACGCTCCGCGCACAGGAGGCGTAGGCGCGCAGTAGTGGCCGAACTTTCCACAGCCCCAGCCATTCGTACTGGATTCTCCGGCGCTATCCATCGCCGCAGCCCATGAGTAAAGGCGTCCGTACTTTCTGCAGTTGGCCTCGGCATTGCCGTAGCACCAACTAAATTCCGATTTAAACTTGAGGTTTTCGGCCATCCACCATTGGTCGCCGATTTTCACGGTCTTGTATTCCACGCCATCACGTGAATCGACCACTGTACCATATTCGCAAGTATCGGTTTTCTCGGTCTTGCAACGGGCCAAGGTGTTCGATCCACCCGACGAAGAAGACTTGCCCGATACCGAACTTGACGACGTCTTGGAATCGGAAGACGAGGCAGAGGAAGACACGGAACTGTCTACCTGGTTCGCAGAACAGGACGAACTGGAATTCTCGCCCCCTTTAGAGGATGTCGCCGAAGAACCGGATTCATCGCCAGAGGATGCTTCGGAAGAGGATGATTTAGACGACGGCGCCGAAGAAGATGGAGAAGAGGATTCCGAAGAAAGTTCCACTTCCTCGCTGGAAACAGGGTCGTCGTTCACGGCAGGGTTACTCGATTCGTCGTCACCGCAAGCAAACAATACGGCCGACAAAAGGATGCAAACAACGGACAAAAATGTGATACGCTTATTCATAAGCATTCCTCCTAAATATCACAAGTATCACTTAGACTTACGTCTCTTCAAGACCCCCGCAATCACGACCGCAATGAGGATGCCCGCAGGGAGCACGACCGCGACCGTGAGAAGAATCAGTTTCTGGAAATCGGAGAGGCCCTTGATAGACTTCTTGAATTCCTTGAGCTTGGCGAACAGGCCCGACGTTTTGCCGCCCGAGGTAGAACCGTCGGCCTCCTGCCCCAAGTCTTCGGAACCCGCAAAAGCGGCGCCCTTCGGAATCATCGCATACAGCTTGGACACCGAATCCTTGATAGGCCCGACAAAACCGTCCACCTTGGCGCGGTACTTGTCGTAATGCCTCTTGAAAGGGCGCTTGAGCTGTTCGAGCATGTGGATTTCCTTTTCTTAAAAGATCCCCGCCTTCGCGGGGATGACAATTAGGCCTTCTTGTACAGGAGGTTTACGCCGCCGAAGAGGGCGCGCATGTTCGCCTTGAGCGTATCGCTAGAGACTCCGCGGCCTTCGACCTCGGTTCCGTTCGCCTTCAGCACAATGCGGCTCAGGCCACGGCCCGCCCACAGCTTGTCCTTCTCGGGCACAACGAGCTGGCGGTACTTCACGAGTTCGACCGGCATGCCGATTTCGCGCATGAGCATGAGGGCTGCCTCGATGGGGCCTTCTGCCGTCACGGACTTCACCAGCGGTTCGCCATCCTTCTTGAAGTGGAAAATGAAGCGGTTCTCGTCGGGAATGACCTCGATGTTGTTGAACACCAGGCGTCCGTTCACGTTCACGCGCTGCTCGCGGAACACGTCCAGCACGCGCTCGGCGCTGAGTTCGCCTTCCTTTTCTTCGGCGGCTTCGGCGAGCGTCATCTTGTAGCCGAACTTCGTGATGATCTCGTACACGGCGGTGCGGCCGCTCTGGCTCGTGAAGCTCAGGGCGTCGTTCTGGTGGCGGCCGATGATGGAGTAGTCGATGGGGCGGTAGGCGCCCTTCTTCATGTCCTTCGTCTTGGAGGCGCCATCCTGGTGGATGCCGCTACGGTGCACGATAGCTTCGGCACCGATCAGCGGGGCGCGGGAATAAATGCTGATACCCGACCACTGGGAAATCAAGATGGCCGTTTCATAGATGCGTTCCATGTGCAGGCCGGTCTCTACGCCGGAGTTGTGCAGCGCAACCGCGACTTCGTAGAAGTTCGTGTTGCCGCAGCGTTCGCCGAGGCCGTTCAAAGCAACTTCCAGCTGGGTCGCGCCCACGAAGAAGCTTTCGACAGTGGCGGCCGTCGCCATGCCCAGGTCGTTGTGGCAGTGAACCGAAATCGTGATGTTCTTCGGGAGCGCCTCGTACACCTGCTTGATCTGGTTCACGTACAGGAACGGACGGTAGCGTTCCACCGTATTCGGCAGGTTGATGGTCGTCGCACCGGCTTCAACCACGGCCTTCAGCACGTCAATCACGAAATCCATGTTCTCGAGGCAGTCGCCGAAGTGCTCGGCGCTGAACTCCACGTCGCCCTTGTCGCCCACGAGCGACTTGGCAAACTTCACGCAATGAACAGCCTTCTCCTTCACCTGTTCGGGGGTCAGGTGCAGCACGTGCTCCATCGAGAGCGGGCTTGTCGCGAGGAAGGTATGAATACGCGGATGCGGCGCAAACTGTACCGCTTCCCAGCAACGCTGAATATCGCTTTCCACGCAACGGGCCAGGCCCGAGACAACCACGCGCTTTGCCACCTCGTCGCCTTCCTCGGCCATCTTCGCGGTCAGCTGCGCCAGTTCCTTGCACGATTCAAAGTCCATCTCGGACGAAGCCGGGAAGCCGACTTCGGCACCCTGCACGCCGAGCTTCAAGAGCTGCAGGTAAACGTCCTTTTTCTGGGCGTTGTTCCAGGGCTTCGGGAGCGCCTGGTTGCCGTCACGCAGGGTGACATCGTAAAAGAAAGGTTGTCTGTTCGCCATATCGGCACTTACATTGCTCATTTTTCATCTCCTTGCCGGCTTCCATGCGCCGCAAAGTCCTTTTTCCTGTTCAAAAATAGCATTTTGCCATAAAAAAGAACCCGCTTCGTCACGGAAGCGGGCCTTTTAAGTTAATTCCTATTCAAAACGAAATAGCCTAAAACCTCGCTCCGTGGGCGATACCAAGTAGAAGTCGAAGGTTAAGGTTCTTTCTCATGCTATAGAATATACAAAGTTTCGTGTGGAATGGCAAGGTACCGGTTTCGGGATGCCCGCGACTAGCGATTCTCCCAGATACCGTTCGGGAGCTTGCCTATGTCACGGAAATCCAGTTCACCGCCATTCGAAGCCGAAGAAACATTCACCAGGCGCGCAAGCGGCTTGCCCGCACGCTCGATGACGATTTCTTCTTGCGAAAGCGAGACTTGGTTCAGCAAATTGCCGAAGTTCTGCCTCGCCTCCATGGCGGTAACGGTCTTTGCCATAAAGTTACTTCGCGGGCTCCGCGGCAGGGGCGGCAGCCGGTTCGGCAGGAGCAGCGGCAGGTGCTTCGGCACCCTGCTGCAGGGCCTTGTCCTGAATGACGAGGTCCACGCGGCGGTTCTTCTGGCGGCCTTCCTTGGTGCTGTTGTCGGCAATCGGCATGCTCATGCCGAGGCCCTTGGCAGTAAGGCGGTTAGCGTCGATGCCCTGTTCCACGAGGAAGTTCATCACGTTGTCGGCACGCTGCTGCGAGAGCTTCATGTTGTGCTCGGCAGAACCCGTGTTGTCGGTGTTGCCTTCGATGGAGACGTTGAACTGCTGGTACACGGAAAGGATTCCCGCGACCTTGGCAAGGCTCGTCTTGAGGTCGGCCTTGAGGGTCGCCTTGTTCACGTCGAACAAGATGTCGGACATGGACAAGATGATACCGCGGGCGTCCTTCGTCACCTGGATGAGCTTGGACTGCAGTTCGTTCAGCTTGTTCATGGCTTCGGCCTGGCGGGCTTCGGCCTTGGCGCGTTCCTCGGCGAGAGCCTTCTTCTCGGCTTCGAGCTGCTTCTGCAGGTCAGCCTGCTGTTTCTGCAGGTCGGCTTCGCGTTCGTTGGCAGCCTTGAGGGCAGCTTCCTTGGTGGCAGCTTCGGCCTGGAACTTTTCCTGGTTCTGCTGCATTTCGGCCTGGAGGCGGGCCTCCTGGTCCTTCATCTTGGCCTTTTCGGCTTCAAGGTCGTTCACCTTGCCGCTACGGGCCTGGCCAATCTGTTCCTGGATAGCTTCGATAGAACGTGCAGTTGCGGCACGCTTTTCCCAGTTTTCGGCCATGTGGTTGCGGAGAGCCTGAGTCTCGGATTCCACGTGGAGGATCTGGACGTACAGCGAGCAGGAAGCGGCCAGCGACATGGACTTCGCGGAAACCGGGTCGTCCTCGACGGCAGCCTTGAGTTGTGCGGCAACGCCTTCGGCCTCGACAGCGGTCATCTTGGCAGAGACGGCGTTTGCAGGAATCTTAGACTTGCTGGCATCAAGCGCCTCGCGGCACATGTCGTACACGGACGGGATGGCAGCATCTTGCGCAAAAGCGGAAGCGGCGGCAAAAGCGCCCAAGGCAATAAGGGAATTGATCTTCATTACTTAGCCCCCTTCGTTTCCTGGTCCAAAATGCTCTGGTAAATAAGCTTGCGTTCCACGTCGCCGCGGAGTTCGCTTTCAAGGCGGGCATCCGCCTTCTTGAGGGAATCACGCTCGGCGGAGAGCACGGCGAGCTTGTATTCGAGCGCGCTCTTGTCGGCGGCGGCAATAGCCAGTTCTTCTTCACCCTGTTCCGCATAGGCCTTGGCGGAATCCAGGTCCGCCGCAGCGTTTGCCGTCAAGGCAGCATCCAATTTCGATTCGTCGGCAACGGTCTTTACACCTTCCGCCTGCGACAGCGAACGTTCCATTGCCTGTTGATTGCCGGCACATCCCACCAGGGCCACGGCGGCAATGCCAATCACGATTCTAGAAAGTTTCATTATTACTCCTTAGAAAGGTCCTGTTTGTATTATAACCTGGCCTTTAATTTAAAAAATTTTATTTTTTCAGACCGGAATCTTATCAAAAAATTACGAATGGAAACAGCAATCCGCTCATATTCGGTCAAAAGCTTCCTGACGTCGGTCAAAAACAAGCTGAGCGAAGCCCCGCCCGTCTGGGTCCACGGGGTCATTACGCAATTTACCGAAAAAGGGAACATGGTCTACATGAGCATCGCCGACTTCAGGGAAGGCGACGTCAAGCCCGAAGCGACCATCGCGCTGAGCTGCTATGCCGGAAGGTTCGCGGAAATCCGCGCCAAGGCGGAGCTCTCCCCCACACCGTTTACCATCAAGGAACAGCTCAAGGTCTGCTTCCAGATCAAGGCGGACGTGTACATCCCCTTCGGCAAGCTCCAGGGGACCATTCTGGACATAGACCCCGTCTACACCATGGGCGAACTTGCGCTCACCAAGGCGGCCATCCTCAAGAGGCTCGCGCTCGAAGGCCTGCTCGACAAGAACAAGAACCTGGAACTGGCCGACGTACCGCTGCGGGTGGGCCTCATTACCGGCGAAAAGACCGCTGCCTACAAGGACTTCACCACGAGGCTCGCGGCAAGCCCGTTCAACTTTACCGTCACCGCCGCCTATGCGAGAATGCAGGGCAACGAAACGGAATCGAGCGTCATCGCGGCACTCGAGTCGCTGGTGGCCCGCGGCGACCTGGACGTTATATGCATCGTGCGCGGGGGCGGCTCCAAAACCGACTTGAACTACTTTGACAGCGAAGCCCTTTGCCGCGCGGTCGCAAACTGCGGCATTCCCGTATTTACGGGAATCGGCCACGAAATTGACAAGAGCCTCCTCGACGAGGTCGCGTACCTCTCGTGCATCACGCCGACCGACTGCGCCAAGCGCCTGGTGGAACGCGTTACCGACAGCTGGAACAGACTGGTACAGACCATGCAGGGCATCGCCGACGGCGCAAGGGCCCTGCTGGACGAAGAAGGGCACACATTGACGCTTTGCGGTTCGCGCCTGCAACAGGGAGTCCTTTCGCGAATCTATTCCGAAAAGGAACGCCACACCCGCATCCGCACCTCACTGCAAAAAGACCTCGCCCACCTCGTCAAGAACGAATCCATCCGGCTCGACCGCAACGAAGAGGGCCTGCGTCAAGGTTCCCGCAAAATCCTGGACCTCGAGAAATCGAGATTCGAGTTGATGGAAGTTCGCGTGAAGGGCGCCGACCCCCAGACGATTATCGCGAGAGGCTACACGCTCACCACCGGGAGCGACGGAAAATTCATCCACAGCGCAAGCGAGCTCAAGAGCGGCGACGTGATGCGCACGCGGTTCCGTGACGGCTCCGTAGAATCAGTTGTACGTTAGCGGTGTTCGTTCGTAGTAGGAACCAAGTCGCGGAAAAAGGCTAGTTCCGCAAAATCATCCTTCAGCATCTCGACGCAGGCGCCAATCATGTAGAGGCTGCCCGTAATCAGGAGCGGCGAGTTGCCATCAGC
>CADBLC010000151.1 GCA_902795385.1 Fibrobacter succinogenes
GTGCTGATGGGTGCCGGAAACATTTACAAGCTCGGAACACGTATTCTGGAGGAGTGCCTTTGAGTCCTTCCAAGACGACATTCCTAGGCCGTAGAATCGGCTACAACGAAGAAAAGCGGAAGCAGGCCCGCGTGCAGAAAATGAAGCGCGGCGTCGGCGGGACATTCCGCTGGTTCAAGCGTCGTGGCTGGATTCTGCTCCTGGTTCTTGTTGTCGCCGGTGTTGCCGCGTGGACTCACCGCTTCTACTTGCAGCGTTTCAATCCCATGGAACTTCGCCATTTGCAGTTCATCGACATCGAGGGCAACCGCATGCTCTCTTGGGAAGACGTGGTGCAGAACGCCCAGGTGGAGCCGGGAATGCTCATGTCCGAGGTGGATGTCGATTCGGTGGAGGCTGCCCTGTTGCAGATGCCGTTAATCCATTCGGCAACGGTGAAGAAGTACTTCCCCTCGTCGCTCGAGATCAAACTGAAGGAGGCTTCGCCGATTGTTTCCGTCTTTGAAGGTGGCAAGGCGACGGTCTATTCCGAACGCGGCAAGGTGCTGCCCCTTTCGATGACTACGGCGCTTCACTTGCCGGTGGTCGACGTGGGTTCTGTCGACAGGATCAAGCAGATATCGCTGTTCCTTTACGCGATGCGTTCCGATGACAAGAAACTTTACGAGAAGGTTTCGCAGGTGTCGTGGAGCGAAGCGGACAAGGCGTTCGAAGTTTACTTTAGGGATGTCGGCCATAGGGTGCTGTTCCCCGAGATGGGTTGGGGCGGGGCCATGTTCACCCTTTACGAGTCGGTAAGGGCTGGATTCCCGCAAGATTTGCGTTGTGCCGGTGAAGTGGACATGCGTTACGCCGGTTTTGCCTATGTAAGAAATTTTGACAAGAGGTGTGTCAATGGATGAAAACAAGCAGAATGAAATAAGGAAGGAAGACCTGATATTTGGCCTGGACATAGGGGCTTCCAAAATAAACCTGTTCATGGGCGCAGTGACCGAAAATTCCGTCAGGGTCCTGGAATGCGGGGATTTGCCGCTGACCAACTCCGACGAGATGGATTCGGTTATCGAGAACCTCCAGAAGGCGGCTCGCCAGCTGGAATCCCTCGCGTCTGTCGATGTCCACGACGTGTATGTGGGCATTGCCGGCAAGCATGTGTCTTCGCTTCATTACAAGGGCCTCATCACGCTTCCGACCGGCGAAGTCCGCAGTCAAGATATCGAGAACGTCAAGAACCAGGCAAGCACCATCCCCGAATCGGCGGGGCAGATTATCCACGTGTTTCCCGGCGAATATACGCTGGACGACCAGGCGGGTATCCGCAATCCGAAGGGACTTAACGGCCGCCGCTTGGGCGTAGACGTCCAGGTCGTCACCTCACGACCGAACGCCATCCAGAACCTGGACAAGTGTGTCAAGAGCGCAGGCCTGCACGTGATGGACTTTGTGCTGGAACCTCTTGCTGCCGCCTATGCGGTGCTTACCGACGACGAACGCGAACTGGGCGTGGCCCTGGTCGATATCGGTGCGGGTTCCGCAGATATCGCGGTATTCGTCGGCGAATCGGTGCGCTACACGGCATCGCTTGATTTGGCGGGTAATTCTATCACGAGCGATATCAGCAAGTGCCTCAAGGTGCCTATATCGCTTTCCAAGGCCGAAGAAATCAAGAAGAAGTACGGAACGTGCAAAATCAGCAACCTGATCGAAGACGAAACGTTCCCGGTGCCGGGTGTCGGTGACCGCGGTGATGTCCAGTGCTCCCGCAAGCTGCTCGCACGCGTGATTAGCGCCCGCGTTGCAGAAATCTTCGGCATCCTTAAGGCAGACCTCGAAAAGAATAAGATGGATTCCCTCATCAACGGCGGCATCGTCCTTACGGGCGGCTGCTGCTCGCTCGAAGGAATCGACGAACTTGCGGACAAGGTGTTCGGAAAGCCTGTACGTATCGGCCATCCCAAGGGTACGAGCGGCATCCAGGAAGCCTTCCGCAATCCCTCTTATGCAACAGGAATCGGCCTCCTGCACTATGCGGCGCGCAAGCAACGCGAAAACAGGAAG
Organism: Fibrobacter succinogenes; assembly: GCA_902795385.1. GTDB lineage: Bacteria > Fibrobacterota > Fibrobacteria > Fibrobacterales > Fibrobacteraceae > Fibrobacter > Fibrobacter succinogenes_P. Next base: position 2,059 of record CADBLC010000151.1, read on the forward strand.
CGTGAAACCGGTAAACAGATTTCCGTGTCGGTGAAAAAAGGTTTTCAGCGGTTCATGGATTTCTTCAAGACATATTTCTAACAACAAACACTCACAATCAATCAGGGAGATAAACTATGAGTGAATTCGAAACCAACGAATCATCCCATATCATGATGGATGAATCTACCATCAACAACGCAAAGGTCAAGGTATTCGGTGTCGGCGGTGCCGGCGGCAATACCGTGAATCGCATGGTCGGCATGAAGATTGCCGGTGTGGAATACTACGCCGTCAATACCGACGCCAAGGCTCTTGAGCTGAGCGTGGCCGACCACAAGATTGCCATTGGCCAGAAGACGACCAAGACGCTCGGCGCGGGTGCCAAGCCCGACGTTGGCTGCAAGGCCGCCGAAGAAAACATTGAAGAGCTCAAGGAAGCCATGAAGGGCGCCGACATGATCTTCATTACGGCTGGCATGGGTGGCGGAACCGGTACGGGTGCCGCTCCGGTTGTCGGTTCGATTGCCCGCGAAATGGGTATCCTTACCGTGGCCGTGGTGACCAAGCCGTTCAAGTACGAAGGTCCGGTCCGCTCCAGGAACGCCGCGAAGGGCATTGCTGAACTTCGCAACAAGGTTGACACCATGATTGTGGTGGACAACGAAAAGCTCCTGAGTGTCGTCCAGTCTACCGACAAGACCCTCACTCTCGATGGCGCCTTCCGCCTGACCGACGAAATCCTCGGCAACGCGGTGCGCAGCATTTGCGACATCATGTTCCGTCACGGCCTTGTCCACGTTGACTTTGCCGATATCCGCACCGTCATGATGAACGGCGGCTCTGCGCTGATGGGTACGGGCATTGCCGAAGGCGAAAACCGCGGCATCCGTGCTGTCGATATGGCCCTTTCGTCTCCGCTCCTGGAAGACGTGAACGTGGCTGGCGCTACTGGCGTGCTGGTGAACGTCTCCCATGGCGAAAACTTCTCCATGATCGAGTACAGCGAAGCCATGGCACACATTTACGAAGCCGTTGGCGACGAAGGCGACCCGAACATCATCATCGGCGACATCATGCTTCCGGAACTCGGTGAAAAGGTCTGCATTACCGTCATCGCTACAGGTTGCGGTGGCTCCAATGCCCAGCTGGCTGCCCAGCAGGCCGCCCAGCAGCTTTCTGCTCCGCGCGCCCAGGACCTCGTGAACACCATCGGTGGCCCCTCTGCCAATTACGCCCAGCCGGCTCCGGTCCAGCAGCAGGCTCCGGTCGTTCAGCCCGGTATTCAGCCGGCGACTCCGCGTCCGACTTCCTTCAATTTCGCCGCTCTTGCGCACAACACGGTCGCCATGCCGTCTGTCGCTCCCGAGGCGAGGACGGTGCCGATGGATGCGATGCCTGCCCAGCAGGCCCCTGCTAGCGCCGCTCCGGTCGAAGAGTCCAAGTACGCTTCGAGCCAGTTCAATGCCAAGTCGGAAGCCGAGGAAGAACTCGTGTTCACGTCGGTGACGAGCCAGCGTGATACCGAAGAGATGTCGGCCATGGCTGATGTGGATCCCCTCTCCAACGGTGATTACGGCACGCCGGCCATTATGCGCCAGCCCGTGGCGGAACCCGCCGTGCAGGCCGCTCCGAAGTCCCTGAACTACCCCGAAGGTTCCCTTAAGACTAACGGTGTCGACTATGACTTGCCCGCATACCTCCGTATGGGCGGCAATGACATGTTCTAATCCGGAATAAGAAAGAAACACACACACAACGAGCGCGCAAATGCGTGCTCACCACAACACAAGGGAGTCGCCTGGGTCTCCCTGCCCGGGCGACTCTTCCCTGTTTTTTGCACCTCGCACCCTGTGCGGGGTGCTTTTATCTTGTGCGGAGCATTTTTTTTGTGCATGGAGCGTTCTTTTTGTTAAATTAATGGATAGAGATGAAACATGCTGCTTTTATGGCGCTTTTCGGCCTGGCTTTAGCCGGGTGGGCTAACGGTTCGGAGGATCTGCAACCGGGTAGTCGCGGTTATTTCCAGATTGGTACGGATTTCGATATCGGGCTGAACGGAGGCCCGACCGACCCCATGTTCGCGGTAGATACGGCGGAGTGGTACGGCAAGAACTGGCGTGGCCTGCAGATTCCGCTTGAAAACGCCCGCAGCTACGAGGAACACGTCAATCCCTTCTTTACGCTGAGCTTCCGTGCTGGCTACAAGAATTTCCACGTGCTATTGGAAGCGCCGCTGCGCCGCGATCTCGAGGCGTGGTACCAGGATGACCTCCACAAGAATTTTACGTACGACCCGAGCGAACTCGACATCAACGTGCCGAACAACGCCTACGCCAAGTGGTATAACCCGGTAGGCTTTGTGCAGTTCGGGCGTTTCGCGGTAGACGACCTGATGGTTTCCAAGAACGATATCCTTGTGGGCGGCGCTCCGTACCACGACGGTGTGCACTGGAAATTCACTCCGGGAATATTCCGCTACGACTTCCTTTACAGTTCGCTCAATGCCTGGCTCTATGGCGACGACGTGGATCCCGATACGGGATGCCCGCCCGAAGGCACGGAGGCCTACGCTCAAAAATGCACGCCGCCTTCGAAGCAGGTGGCGAACCAGCGCAACCGTACCTATACCGACAACGTCAAGACGTTCATGTTCCACCGCTTCGGCATAGAGACGCGCAAGTTCTGGATATACGTTGCCGA